>NZ_JBEYZK010000013.1:0-269759 GCF_040646035.1 Streptomyces sp. NPDC046465 | reverse complement strand
GGCGTTCGCGTGTGACGTTCTTCGGGGTTACCGCCCCGGCGCTTGTTTCCGACGGGGGTGGGGGCACAGGCTCTCAGAGCCTGTGCCACATCCCCACCCGCCCCGGCGCCACACCGGGTCGTTTCCCTCGTTCGGCGCACTGCGCCCCCTGGCCCGGAGGCCCCCGGCGCCGCGCCGGTCCATGGTCGTAGGTACGGACAAACGCACCGACGCAGCCATGAGGGGTGGACGCACACGTGACCGAGACCGCAGGCACGCCTTCCGGACCGGACGGGTCACCGCCCCCGGAAGGCACCCCGCCTGAGCCGAAGGCCACGTACGGACCCGGCACGGGCGCGAGCCCCACCGGCGCGGGCGAAGCCCGCCGCAAGCACCGCTGGCTGCGCTGGACCGCGCTCGGTGCCGCGGTCGTGGTGCTCGGCGTGGGCGGCGTGGGGTGGGCGGCGTACCAGAAGCTCAACGGGAACATCACGACGGACACCGACGCGGCCGACGAGCTCGCGCGCTTCGAGAAGGAGCGCCCGACGGCGCTGGTGAGCGGCGCTCAGAACATCCTGCTCCTCGGCTCCGACACGCGTGCGGGGCCGGGCAACCGCAAGTACGGCAAGGACCCCGGCACCCAGCGCTCGGACACCACGATCCTGCTCCACCTGGCGGCCGACCGGCAGAGCGCGACGGCCGTGTCGATCCCGCGCGACCTGATGGTGCAGATCCCCGGCTGCCGCAGGCCGGACGGCTCGCGCGCCGAACCCCGGTTCGCGCAGTTCAACTGGGCGTTCGAGTTCGGCGGTACGGCGTGCACGATCCGTACGGTGGAGAAGCTCACGCGCATCCGCGTCGACCACCACATGGTCGTGGACTTCGCCGGGTTCAAGGACATGGTCGACGCGGTCGACGGCGTGCAGGTCTGCATCAAGACCCCGATCGACGACAGCGACGCCCAGGTGAAACTCGCGCCGGGCGTGCGGAGCCTCAACGGGGAACAGGCGCTGGGTTTTGTGCGCGCCCGCAAGAGCCTCGGCGACGGCAGCGACACCGACCGGATGGACCGCCAGCAGGAGTTCCTCGGCGCGCTCGTCAACAAGGCGCAGAGCAATGACGTCCTGCTGAATCCGGCGAAGCTCTATCCCGTTCTCGACGCGGCGACTTCCTCGCTCACGACCGACCCCGGACTCGCAAGTCTGCGGGGTCTGTACGAACTGGTGCGCGGCATGCGCAATATCCCTACCGAAGGGGTGCAGTTCCTGACCGTTCCCCGTCAGTCGTACACCTACGACGCCAACCGCGACGAGCTCGTCGAGCCCGCGGCGGACCGCCTCTTCGACCGGCTGCGGACGGACAGCCCGGTCGCGGTGGACCCGCGCCGCTCCGAACAGTCCGGGCCCGGCGAGGAACAGGCGATCGAGCCGGACGAACAGAGCTCCCCCACCGGCAGCGAACAGGACTCCTCCGGCGAGGAGGAGTACGACGACTCCGGCGAGTGGAGCGACGAGAAGCCGGAGGAGCCCTCTCCGACGCCGTCCCCCGCGCCGACATTTAGGGGCAACACGGCCGCGGGATCCACCTGCGAGTAAAACGATCCCCAAGGGAACGGTGTGCCCCACAAAGAAATAGGGCGGATTGCCCAGTTGTAGGGGAGTGGAATTTGTCACCGGCGTCGTTCGACGCTGAACTGGGCGGATAGTGTGAGCGATCCGGTGCGCCGGGCCATGTCGGCCGCGCACCGCTGGAACGAGTGACCGAGCGCCTTCTTAGAGGGGGGAAAGGCGCCGCGTGGCCCCGACGGAGGACGTAAACAACCGTGGACGCGCAAGGCCGTGGGCGGGCGGAGAACATCGACCCCGCAGACCAGTGGGTACTCAACCCGGACACCGGTGATTACGAACTGCGACTGAGTCCCTCCGCAGAGCAGTCGACGGTGCCCGGACCTCGTAGCTCCTCACCCCGCAGGGGCGGCCGCGGCCGCTCCGCGCCGGGCCGCGAGGGCTCTCCCCGCGAGGGTTCTCCCGGTGAGGGGGAACGCGACGAGCGACGCGCGGTGCCGGGACAGCGCCGGCGGCGCGTCAAGGAGCCGGAACCCGGCTCCGGCGGCCGCCGAAAGCAGAAGCCGCGCAAGTCCAAGGGCAAGAAGGTGATGGTCTGGACGGGTGGCACGCTCGCCTTCCTGCTCGTCGCCGGATGCGCCGGCGGCTATCTCTACTACCAGCACCTCAACGACAACATCACGTCGATAGACGATGACGGCGCGGGCACCGGTGGCTTCAGCAAGGACCGGGCCATCAACATCCTGGTGATGGGCACCGACAAGCGCAGCGGCAGCGGCAACAAGGGGTACGGGGACGAGGGCAGCGTCGGTCACGCCGACACGACGATCCTGCTGCACGTCTCCAAGGACCGTACGAACGCGACCGCGTTGAGCATTCCGCGCGACATGATCGTCGACATTCCGACCTGCCCGACGAAGCAGAAGGACGGCAGCACGAAGGACATCCAGCCGTCGCAGAAGGCCCGCTTCAACGAGAGCCTCGGTCAGTACGACCGCACGCCGAGCTGCACGATGCGTACGGTCAAGGCGATCACGGGCATCACGCCCGACCACTTCATGGTGGCCGACTTCAACGCGGTCAAGACGCTCTCCAGCGCGGTCGGCGGCGTGGAGGTCTGCCTCGCCAAGGACATCGACGACCCCAAGTCGCATCTGAAGCTGTCCGAGGGCAAGCACACGATCGCGGGCGAGGACGCCCTCGCGTTCGTCCGCACCCGCCACTCCGTGGGCACCGGCGGCGACTTGAGCCGGATCGAACTGCAGCAGCAGTTCCTCAGCGCACTCATGCGCAAGCTCAAGTCGAACGACACCCTCACCAGCCCGAAGAAGATGATCGAGCTCGCGGAGGCGGGCACCGAAGCCCTCACCGTCGACTCCAAGATCGCCGACATAATGAAGCTCAAGAGCCTCGGCATGGAGCTCGGCAAGCTCGACATGAAGAACCTGAGCTTCACCACGGTGCCGGTGGTCGACAACCCCGCCGAGAAGGTCCACACGACAGTGGTGCCCGCGCCGGACAAGGCCGAGCAGCTCTTCGCGATGATGCGCGCCGACCAGTCGCTGACCGAGGTGAAGAAGCAGCAGAAGAAGGAGAAGGCCGCGGTGGCCGCCCGCCTCAAGGGCCCCAAGGCCGACCCCTCCGAGGTCCGCGTCGACATCTACAACGGCAGCGGCAAGACCGGCGCCGCTCAGACGACTCTCACCTGGCTGCAGAACACTGAGGGCGTGCTCAAGTCCAGCCAACTGGGGAACGCGCCCTCGGTCATCAAGAAGACGACCCTGGAGTACGCGCCGGACCAGGCCGACCAGGCCCGTCGGCTCGCCGACATCATGGGTCTGCCCGGTGCCGCCCTGAAGGCGGGCAAGAGCGAGAAGAACGCGCAGGGCCTGCCGGCCATGAAACTGACGCTCGGCGGCGACTTCAAGGGCGCGGGGGTGCCCGTTGATGCCTCTTCGAAGGCACCGAAGGACATCAAGAAGGTCGAAGCGGACAAGACTGTGTGTGCGAAGTGACCTGAAGCGGTTGTTCTGCATCTAACAGTGCGCCATGGCGCCGCAGGGCAGCCGCAGTTCAGGTATGGGGCGGGGAGGGGCTGGGGATGAGGCAGAACAGCGTGCGTAAGGAGGGGGTGCGGCGGCGCGCTCCGCACGCCAGTGATCGCGGCTGGGACGACGGTGCGCCCCAGGGCGAAGCACGCTCCGAGGACGCCTCACGCACCGGCGGCGAGTCCGCGAAGGGCGACGCCGCCCGGCACCGGCGCGGTACGAAAGGCGCGGGCGGCGGCAAGCGGCCGCCTCGGCGCAGACGCCGCGTCCTGCGCTGGTCGGCCACGATCCTCTCGGTACTGATACTCGGGACGGCCGGCGCCGGATACCTCTACTACCAGCACCTCAACGGCAACATCGAGACGGACGACCTGAACCTCGGCGAGCACCGGGCCCCCGAGCCCACGCCCAACGCCGCGGGACAGACCCCGATGAACATTCTCCTCATCGGCTCGGACGCGCGCGACTCCAAGGCCAACCAGAAGCTCGGCGGCGCCAAGAACACCTTCGGCTCGCCGCCCCTTGCCGACGTGCAGATGCTGCTGCACCTCTCGGCCGACCGCTCCAACATGTCGGTCGTGAGCATGCCGCGCGACACCCTCCTGCAGATCCCCAAGTGCACGGACGACAACGGCAAGGTCTATGCGCAGACCGGCCCGAAGAACATGACGAACGAGTCGCTCGGCCGCGGCGGCCCCGGCTGCACGGTCGCCACCTGGGAGAAGCTCACCAACATCCATATCGACCACTTCATGATGGTCGACTTCTCGGGTGTGGTCTCCATGGCCGACGCCATCGGCGGCGTACCGGTCTGCGTGGACAAGAACATCCACTCGCGCGACAGCCAGGGCCACGGCTCGGGCCTCAAGCTGAAGAAGGGCACCACGGAGGTCAAGGGCAAGCAGGCCCTGCAGTGGCTGCGCACCCGCTACGGCTTCGAGGGCGGCACCGACATCAGCCGCGCCAAGGCCCAGCACATGTACATGAACGCGCTGGTCCGCAAGCTCCGTGAGAACACCGGCCTCACCAGCCCCAACCAGCTGCGCAAGCTGGCCGAGGAGGCGACGAAGGCGCTGAAGGTCGACGACGGCCTCGGCACCATCAAGAAGCTGTACGACCTCGGCAACGAGCTCAAGAAGGTCCCGCCGAACCGTACGACGATGACGACCATGCCGTTCGAGTACGCGGGCGAGCGCGTCGTCCCCAAGCCCGACGACGCGGAGCAGCTCTTCCGCCTCGTACGCGACGACATCCCGCTGGACGGCAAGGGCCACAAGAAACCGGCCAAGGAGAAGAAGTCCGACGATCCGGCCGCCGCGGACGACGAGATCGCGGTGCAGGTCCAGAACGGCACGCGGACCGACGCGGAGCCCCCGGTCAGCGGCCGGGCGAGCACGGTGACGCAGCTCCTCACGGGCAAGGGCTTCGCGAAGGCGACACCGGACACGGCGGCCGCGCTCACCGAGGCCAGGACCGTGATCCGCTACCCCAGCAAGGATCTGGAGGGCGACGCCCAGCGGGTCGCCACGTCCCTGGGGCTGCCGCTCAGCTCGGCGAAGAAGTCGACGGACGTCTCCGGGGTGACGCTGGTCGTCGGCTCCGACTGGCGCGAGGGCGACGCACCGCCCAAGCCGAAGAAGAAGGACGACACGACGCCGGATTCCGCGGACGCGCTCAGCGGCTCCGACAAGAAGGCGTGCATGAAGGTGGACCCGGGCTTCAGCTGGTAGGCGCGAGGTACGGCGACGGCCCGGTCCCCACCGGTGAGGCGGGGGCCGGGCCGCTGTCGTTCGTACGGGAGGTCAGGCGGGAGGTCAAGGCGGGGGTCAGGCCCCCTGAGCCTCCTGAGCCCCCTGGGTCTCGGTCTCCCCCAGCACGGCCGGGCGGCGCGAGGCGATGACCTTCCTGGCCAGCGAGCGCGGGCTGGTGAGGAAGCCCCAGCCCCACGACATGTGCATGGTCGCGAGCGCCACCGGGATCTGCAGGCGTGCCTTCAGGGGCAGGCCCTTGCCCGCGGGGACGGACCCGGCGGCGATGGCCGCGAGGTAGCCGGCGGGGATCACGAAGCCCCACGGCGTGAGCGCCGCGCCCACGACGATGCCCGCGGCGATCGCGCAGACCGCGGTCGGCGGCGCGAGGTAGCGCAGGTTGATGGAGCCCTCGTGGTAGCGCGCGACGACGTGCCGCCAGCGGCCGTAGTCCTTGTACTGCTTGGCCAGCGCCTTCACGTTCGGGCGCGGGCGGTACGAGACCTTCAGCTCGGGCGAGAACCAGATCATGCCGCCGGCCTCGCGGATGCGGAAGTTCAGCTCCCAGTCCTGAGCGCGGATGAACTCTTCGTTGTAGCCGCCCTGCCGCTCCAGGGCCTCGCGGCGGAAGACGCCGAGGAAGACCGTCTCGGCCTGCTGTGCGTCGCCGCCGGTGTGGAAGGCGGCGTTGCCGACGCCGATCTTCGACGTCATGGCGGCGGCGACCGCGTGCTCCCAGTCGTTCTCGCCCTCGGCGTGCATGATGCCGCCGACGTTCATCGCACCGGTCTCACCGAGGAGGCGGACCGCGGTCGCGATGTAGTTCGGGGAGAGCATGCCGTGGCCGTCCACGCGCACCACGATCGGGTGACGGGACGCCTTGATCGCGGCGTTCAGCGCCGCGGGCGTGCGCCCCGTGGGATTGGGCACCGTGTGGACCCTGGCCCGGGAACTGGACGCCGTCTCCCTGACCAGCTCGGCGGCGATCTCGTCCGTGCGGTCGGTGGAGGGGCCGAGCGCGACGACGACCTCCATCTCACCCGCGTACTCCTGCCGCAGGATCGCGTGCACGGACTCGCGCAGATGCCGCTCCTCGTTGAGGACGGGCATGATCACGGATACGGCTGGAGGCTGCACCTCAGACTTCGCGTTCATCACGCGTCACGTTACCGCGAATGGGGGACACGGGCGCGCGCCGTCCGGGTCGCTACCCCGGGCCGCACATCGTATGGCATTACATTTCTCGGGTTCCCCGGCTCGTCCCCGCCCCCGGCCGCCCGCTCTTCGCGGAGGTGTCCCGCACGTGCCCACACCGCCCCGCTCCCCCGCCCCCACGCCGCGCCGCCCCCGCCCACCGGCCCGCACGAGGCCACGGAGGGCCGCAGGGCGGGGCAAGCGGCCGCGGTGGGCAATGCGGGTGGCCATCACCTTCTCCGTGACGGTGCTGGCCGCGGCGGGCATCGGGCACTCCGTCGTGACCAGCCTCGACACGGGCATCAGGCGGGTGGACGCCTTCAAGGACATGAAGAACAGGCCCGAGTCGGGCAACGGCACGAACGTGCTGCTCGTCGGCACCGACGGCCGCGACAAGATCACGCCGGAGGAGAAGGAGAAGTACCGCCTCGGCGGCGCGCCCTGCCACTGCACGGACACGATCATGATCGTGCACATCTCGGAGGACCGGGACCGCGCCAGCGTCGTCAGCCTGCCGCGGGACAGTTACGCGGATCTGCCCGCGCACACCGACCGGAACACCCTCAAGGAGCACCGCGAGCATCCCAACAAGATCAACGCGGCGTACGCGGAGGGCGGCCCGAACCTCACGGTGCGCACCGTCGAGCACATGACGAAGGTCAAGATCGACCACTATCTGGAGGTCGACTTCCTCAGCTTCATGAAGACCGTCGACGTGCTCGGCGGCGTGGAGATCTGCTCGGCGAGCCCGCTGCGGGACTCCCACACCGGACTCGACCTGGCGGAGGGCACACACCAGCTGAACGGTGGCGCGGCGCTTCAGTACGTCCGCTCCCGGTACATCGACGGAGCCTCCGACCTGGGACGCATGCAGCGCCAGCAGCGTTTCCTCGCGGCGCTCATCGCGAAGGCCACGGGCAGCGGCGTGCTCCTCAACCCGGTCAAGTTCCGCGACGTGACGCGGACGCTGCTCGGCTCGGTCCGGGCGGACAAGGGCTTCGGCACGGGCGACATGCTGGATCTCGGGCGGGCGATGCGGGGCTTCTCGCCCTCGTCGTCGGAGTTCACGACCGTGCCGCTGAGTCCGCAGGGGCAGATCGTGCCGGGCATCGGGGCGACGCTGAAGTGGGACCCGGTGAGGTCCGGCAAGCTCTTCGAGACGCTGCGGGCGGACCGGCCGCTGGCGCAGCACCGCAACCGGCCCAAGGCCACGATGGTCGGCGTCTCGCCGCAGCAGGTCCGGGTGCAGGTGGACAACGGCACGGGGACGCCGGGGCTCGGGAAGCGGGTCGACGCGGCGTTGGCGGGGACCGGGTTCCAGACCACGCGTACGCCGACGGATGTGCCGGGGGCGGCGGCGCGGCCCGCGCTGCGCACGGTCGTCGCGTTCGATCCG
Organism: Streptomyces sp. NPDC046465; assembly: GCF_040646035.1. NCBI lineage: Bacteria > Bacillati > Actinomycetota > Actinomycetes > Kitasatosporales > Streptomycetaceae > Streptomyces > Streptomyces sp. NPDC046465. Next base: position 261,829 of record NZ_JBEYZK010000013.1, on the reverse strand, counting down.
CGCTGGGACCGCTCGGCGAAGGCGCTCGCGACGGCGCTGCCCGGCTCTGAGCTGCGGGCCGTGCCGGGGCAGGGGCCGGTGCTCAAGGTGATCGCGGGGACGGATTTCAAGGCGGTGCGGGCGGTGCGGGCGGAGGATGTTCATCAGGGGGAGTTCGGGGCGGTGACGGGGGACGAGGTGGTCTGTTCCTGACCCCGCCCCTGCCCCCGCCCCGCGGGGCCGGTCGGCCTCTCTCCCTGCGGGCACGCCGTGGCCGGTCGCGCAGTTCCCCGCGCCCCTTGGGGTGGTCCCGTCGGTTCTTCACCGCGGGTGAGTCGTGGTTGCTCGCGCAGTTCCCCGCGCCCCTTAAGGGCCCGCCCGGGTCCCTCGACCCTGGGGCGACGGTCGCTGGTCTTGGCTTCAGGGGCGCGGGGAACTGCGCGGCCAGCCACCATGCACCCGCAGCCAGGGAGCCGGCGGGACCACCCCAAGGGGCGCGGGGAACTGCGCGAGCAACCGCGTGCCACCCGCGGCGAAGATTCCCGCAGAGGCGCCCCTAGGAGCGCGGGGAACTGCGCAGACGGCCGCGTCCCGCCCGCGGAGGGGCCCTCAGTCCTCGAAGCCCTCCGCCACCCGCGCCTCCCGCAACTCCTTGATCGCCCGGCGCCGCGCAAGCCGGTGCGTGCGGCGGATCTGTGCCTCCTGGTAGCGGCGGCGGTCGCGGTCCGTCTCGGGGACGACCGGCGGCACCGTACGCGGCTTGCCGTCCGCGTCGACCGCCGCGAAGACGAGGTACGCCGACCCCACCTGCTGCGCCGGCGTCGACTCGTTCCAGCGCTCGGCGAGGACCCGGACCCCGACCTCCATGGAGCTGCGCCCGGTCCAGTTGACCTGGGCTTTCACATGGACCAGGTCGCCCACGCGGACCGGCTCGAGGAAGACCATCTCGTCCATGGACGCGGTGACCGCCGGCCCACCGGAGTGGCGTCCGGCAACGGCCCCCGCCGCGTCGTCCACCAGTTTCATGATCACGCCACCGTGCACCGTACCGAGGAGGTTGGTGTCGTTGTGGGTCATGATGTGGCTGAGTGTGGTGCGGGACGCCGAGGTCGGCTTGCCCGGAATCTCCGATTCCGGACTGGGGGCCTGATCTGTCATGCCCTCCACCCTAAGCCGGACGTATGTCTGCTCTCTCCCCGGCCGCTTTGCATCAGCTCTGCAACAGCCCTGACCCGAATCACCGACCGCCCTGTAAGGCGCGCACCCGCACGCGGCACACTGGGCCACATGAGCGATTGGCCTGACGATCAGGGCGGCGGCCGGGGTTACGGCGGCGGCCGCGGTAACTCCCAGCCCGACGGAGCCCGCGTGATGCGGCACATCCAGCGCGGCCAGCCCTCCCGTCCGGCCGGTCCGCCGCCGGGTGGGGTCCCGCCGCAGCCCGCGTACGACGACGGGCACGGCGTGCAGTACGGGGACGGACAGCCGTACGGCGACGCCCGTGACGACGTCTTCGAGCCGCGCACCCCGCGCCAGGGCTCGTACGGCCAGGGCCCCGACAACGCGTACGACAGCGGCTACAACACCGGCCAGGTCTACGGCCAGCAGAACGGCGGCAACGGCGGCCAGGGCGGCGCCGGACAGCCGCCCCGCACCGCGCGCCCCGCGCCGAACTGGCGCAAGCGGATCAAGTGGACCGCGATCACGCTGGTCAGCGTGTTGCTCGTGACCTCCGTCATCACGTACTTCTGGGCCGACTCCAAGCTCAAGCGCGAGGTCGACCTCTCCAAGGTCATCGAGCGGCCCGAGGGCGGCGCGGGCACGAACTACCTGATCGTCGGCTCCGACAGCCGCGAGGGCATGACCGCCGAGGACAAGAAGAAGCTCCACACCGGCTCGGCCGAGGGCAAGCGCACGGACTCGATGATGATCCTGCACGTCGCCGATGACGGCGGGAACACGATGATCTCGCTGCCCCGCGACTCGAACGTCACGATCCCCTCCTTCAGGGGCGCCGAGTCCGGGAAGCTCTACCCGAACCAGGGCCGCCAGACGAAGCTGAACGCCGCGTACGCGGAGGACGGGCCCGAACTCCTCGTCCGCACCATCGAGTTCAACACCGGCCTGAAGATCGACCACTACGCCGAGATCGGCTTCGGCGGCTTCGCCAAGATCGTGGACGCGGTCGGCGGCGTCGAGATGGACATCCCGAAGGCGTTCAAGGACAAGTACTCCGGCGCCGACTTCCAGAAGGGCAAGCAGACCCTGAGCGGTCAGGAGGCCCTGGCCTTCGTCCGTACGCGGCACGCCTTCTCCAGCGACCTGGACCGTACGAAGAACCAGCAGAAGTTCCTCGCGGCCCTCGCCCACCAGGTGGCGACGCCCGGCACGGTCATGAACCCCTTCAAGCTCTACCCCACGATGGGCGCGGGCCTGGACACGCTGGTCGTCGACAAGGACATGGGCCTCTTCGACGTGGGCTCCATGTTCTGGGCGATGAAGGGCATCAGCGGCGGCGACGGCAAGTCCATGAACATGCCGATCGCGGGCACGGCGGGCGGCAATCTCCTCTGGGACAAGGCCAAGGTCAAGCAGCTGGTCGAGCAGTTGAACAACGACGACAAGGTCACCGTCTCGGGCAGCGACTGAGGCGCCCCCGCCGAACGTGAGAGGCCGAACGTGAGAGGCCGAACGTGAGAGGGCCCCGCCGAGCTGCTCGGCGGGGCCCTCTCGCGTCCCGCCGCCCGGCCCCGTACCCCGAACGCTCCGCCTGCCGCGAAGCCGCGGCCGCTCCGTGCCACGGTGAGGTGAACTGCCGCCCGCCGACATCCGGAGCGCCCGCCATGGCAGACCTGCAGGAGGAACTCTCCACCACCGCCGAGGCGGGGAAGCTGGACCGGTCCCCCGCCCCGCCCGAACCCGTTCCCGCGCCCGAGCCCGAGGCCCGGCGCGATCCCCTCCCGAGCCGGGAACCGCTCCCCGTGCCGGAACCGCTGCCCGCCCCGGCCCGGCTCCCCGCCCACGAGGACGAGGACGAGGGCGAGGGCGAGCACGACACGGTGCGGGCCGTCGACCCGGCGGAGCGGGCCCGCGCGCTGCTCGCCGAGCACCCCGTCACCGACGGCTACAGCGGGCTGCCCTGGGCGCTGCGCGAACTGCCCTGGTACGACTTCGAGACGGGCGACAACGGCCTGGAGTGCGACGTGCCGCGGCTGCGCCGGGGCAGGGTCGGCGCACAGTTCTGGTCCGTGCACGTGCCCGAAGGGCCGCGGGCCGACCGGCCCGTCGGCGCGACGCTCGAACAGATCGACTTCGTGCAGCACGTCGTCGCCGCCCACCCCGAGGCCCTGCGGCTCGCCCGCAACGCCTCGGAGGCCGCCGACGCACGCAACTGCGGCCGTGTCGCCACCCTGATCGGCCCCGCCTGCGGCGCCGCGCTCGGCGACTCCCTCGGCACGCTGCGCGCGCTGCACAGCCTGGGCCTGTGCGCGGTCACCCTCTCCGGCACCTCGTGGGCGGGCCCGGACGGCCTGACGCCGTTCGGCGAGGAGGTCGTCAGGGAGATGAACCGGATCGGGGTCCTCGCGGACCTCTCCGGGGCGTCCGAGGCGACGGCGCGGCGGGTCCTCGCGGTCTCCAAGGCGCCGGTGATCTTCACGCGCTCCGGCGCGCGCGCCCTGCGCGACCATCCGGCGAACCTCGACGACGCGCTGCTCGCCGAGGTGGGCGCCGCCAAGGGGCTCTGCCTGGTGCCGCTCGCCGCCGACCGGACGGGGGCCTCGGTGCGCGAGGTGGCCGACCACCTCGATCACGTACGCCGGGTCGCGGGACCGGAGAGCGTCGGCCTCTCGGGCACGTACGACACCGCCGAGGCGCATCCGGCGGGCCTGGCCGACACGGCGAGCTATCCGCGCCTGGTCACCGAGCTCGTCGAACGCGGCTGGCCCGAGGCCGACTTGGCGCTGCTCACCTGGGGCAACGCCCAACGCGCCCTGCGCGACGCGGACTTCACGGCACGGGCGGCCCGGGAACGGCGGACCGCGTCGACGGCGCGGATAGAGCGCCTGGACGGGTGACCGGCCGCTCCCCGGGCCGAGGAGCGGTCCGGGGAGCGGCCGAGGAGCGGTCCGGGGAGCGGGCGAGGAGCGGTCCGGGGAGCGGGCGGGGAGCGGCCGGGGGCAGCTCAGGGTGCGGTCAACACCAGTCCGGTCAGGGGATCTTGCAGAGGCAGAAGGGGTGGCCCGCGGGATCCGCGTACACGCGGAAGTCGCGCTTGCCGCCGTCGTCGTCCACATCCAGCGGGCGCGCGCCGAGGGCGAGCACCTTCTTCTCGGCCTCGTCGATCTCCTCCGCCGTGCGGCCCGCGTCGAGGTCCAGGTGGACCTGCTGGCCGTGCTCGTCGGAGCGCGGCCATTCCGGCGGGCGCAGGTCGGGCACCCGCTGGAACGACACCTTGACGCGGTCGGGGAAGACGAGGTCCACCCAGTCGCCGCCGTCGTCCTCCTCGACGGTGCCTCCGATGATCTGTGCGTAGAACTCCGCCAGGGCGACGGGGTCGGGGCAGTCGAGGACGACGTTGCGCAGCTTCGCTATGGGGGCGGTGGTGTTGGGGACGGCAGCCATGTCTCGCTCCTTATCGTCAGTCACGTCAGACACATCAGGCATGTCAGATACGTCAAACACTTCAGACACACAGGCAGAACGGGTGCCCGGCAGGGTCCGCGTAAACCCGCCACGGGCGGTCGCGGTCGGCGTTGTCGAGGACCGTGGCGCCGAGCGCGAGGATCTCCTTCTCCGCGACGTCCATGTCTTCCACTGTGACGTCCAGGTGGATCTGCTGCGACCCGTCCGGCTCGGGCCACCGCGGGGGCCGGTGGCCGGGGGCCTCCTGGAAGGCGAGGAGCGTGCCGGTGTCGCCCTTGAGGTCGACCCAGCCCTCGTCGCCCGGGGTGGGAGTGCCTCCGACGACGCGGGCGTAGAACTCCGCGAGGGCGAGCGGATCGGGGCAGTCCAGGACGACGGCGCGGAGCCGGGCGAGCGGCATGCTTCCTCCAAGAGGGACGACGGGCTTCGGGAACTCCGGCCGGTGCCGGTTGGTTCCCGCAGCTCCCCCGGAAGGATGACGACGACGGGTTACGGCGCCGGGTCGCGCCGATGAGTTACGGCGACGGGGTCACGCCGACGGGCGGCCCATCGCCCGGTACGTCCAGCCGGCCGCGCGCCACACGGCCGGGTCCAGGGCGTTGCGGCCGTCCAGGACCACGGGGGACGTCGCCGCGGCGGCCAGCTCCGCCGGGTCGAGGTCACGGAACTCGCGCCACTCGGTGAGGTGCAGCACCACGTCCGCGCCCCGGACCGCGTCGAGCGCCGTGTCCGCGTAGCCGAGGGTGGGGAAGAGCCTGCGGGCGTTCGCCATGCCCTTGGGGTCGTACACCGTGACCTGGCCGCCCTGGAGGTGGATCTGCCCGGCGACGTTGAGCGCCGGGGAGTCGCGCACGTCGTCCGAGTCCGGCTTGAAGGTCGCCCCGAGGACCGCGACCCGCTTGCCGAGGAACGAGCCGCCGCCCAGCGCCTCGCGCGCCATCTCGACCATCTGGCCGCGCCGCCGCATGTTGATCGAGTCGATCTCGCGCAGGAAGGTCAGGGCCTGGTCGGCGCCGAGCTCGCCGGCGCGCGCCATGAACGCGCGGATGTCCTTGGGCAGACAGCCGCCGCCGAAGCCGATGCCCGCCCGCAGGAACTTCTTCCCGATGCGGTCGTCGTGGCCGAGGGCCTCCGCCAGCTTCACGACGTCGCCGCCGGCCGCCTCGCACACCTCGGCCATGGCGTTGATGAAGGAGATCTTCGTGGCGAGGAAGGAGTTGGCGGAGGTCTTCACCAGTTCCGCGGTCGGGAAGTCGGTGACGACGAAGGGCGAGCCTTCGGAGAGCGGCGTCGCGTACACCTCGCGCAGCAGCTTCTCGGCGTGCTCGCTGCGGACGCCGACCACGATCCGGTCGGGGTGCAGCGTGTCCTTGACGGCGAAGCCCTCCCGCAGGAACTCCGGGTTCCAGGCCAGTTCGGCCTCGCCGCCCGCGGGGGCCAGCTCCAGGAGGCGGGCCGCGAGCCGGTCCGCGCTGCCGACCGGGACAGTGGACTTGCCGACGACCAGGCACGCCTTGTTGAGGTGCTTGGCGAGCGACTCCATCGCGGTGTCGACGTACGACATGTCGCACGCGTACTCACCGTGCTTCTGCGGGGTGTTCACGCAGACGAAGTGGACGTCGCCGAACTCCGCGACCTCGGCCCAGTCCATGGTGAAGCGCAGTCGGCCGCTGGAGCCCTCGATGCCCGCGACGTGCTTGCGCAGGAGCTCCTCGAGACCGGGCTCGTACATGGGGACCTCGCCCCGCTGGAGCATCTCGATCTTCTCGGGGACGACGTCGAGACCCATGACCTCGAAGCCGAGTTCGGCCATGGCCGCGGCGTGCGTGGCGCCGAGATAGCCGGTGCCGATCACGGTGATCTTGAGGGCCATGCGGTGCTCCAGAGGTATGCGGGCTTCGGTGCGCGACCGAGCATAGTCGGGTCGTAGTCGGGTCATGAGCGGGCCCGTCGGGCCCGCTACAGGGCACGTTTCCCGCTGTCGGCAAGGTCACGTATGCGCTGTCGGCAAGCTCACGTATCCCTGGGGCGGCGACGCCACTAAAATTTGGGTTACTTAACGGTAATTAGCGTCCTTGGAGCGTGAGAGACCTTGGCCGGATCGGCTGATTTCGACCTGTACCGCCCGTCCGAGGAGCACGACATGCTCCGCGACGCGATCCGCTCGCTGGCCGAGGCGAAGATCGCCCCGTTCGCCGCCGCGGTGGACGAGGAGGCCCGCTTCCCGCAGGAGGCCCACGACGCCCTCGTCGCGGGCGATCTGCACGCGGTCCACGTGCCGGAGGCCTTCGGCGGCGCCGGTGCCGACGCCCTCGCCACGGTCATCGTCATCGAGGAAGTGGCGCGCGTGTGCGCCAGCTCCTCGCTGATCCCCGCCGTCAACAAGCTCGGCTCGCTGCCCGTCATCCTCTCCGGCTCCGAGGAGCTGAAGAAGAAGTACATGACGCCGCTCGCGGGCGGCGAGGGCATGTTCTCGTACTGCCTCTCCGAGCCGGACGCCGGTTCGGACGCGGCGGGCATGAAGACCAAGGCCGTGCGCGACGGCGACTTCTGGGTGCTCAACGGCGTCAAGCGCTGGATCACCAACGCGGGCGTCTCCGAGTACTACACGGTGATGGCCGTGACGGACCCGGAGAAGCGCTCGAAGGGCATCAGCGCCTTCGTCGTCGAGAAGGGCGACGAGGGCGTCTCCTTCGGCGCCCCGGAGCGCAAGCTCGGCATCAAGGGCTCCCCCACCCGCGAGGTCTACCTCGACAACGTCCGCATCCCCGCCGACCGCATGATCGGCGAGGAGGGCACGGGCTTCGCGACCGCCATGCAGACCCTGGACCACACCCGCATCACCATCGCGGCGCAGGCCCTCGGCATCGCGCAGGGCGCCCTCGACTACGCCAAGGGGTACGTCAAGGAGCGCAAGCAGTTCGGCAAGCCGATCGCCGACTTCCAGGGCGTCCAGTTCATGCTCGCCGACATGGCCATGAAGATCGAGGCCGCCCGCCAGCTGACGTACGCCGCCGCGGCCAAGTCCGAGCGCGGCGACAAGGACCTCACCTTCCAGGGCGCGGCCGCCAAGTGCTTCGCCTCGGACGTGGCGATGGAGGTCACCACGGACGCGGTCCAGCTCCTCGGCGGCTACGGCTACACCCGTGACTACCCCGTCGAGCGCATGATGCGCGACGCGAAGATCACGCAGATCTACGAGGGCACGAACCAGGTCCAGCGCATCGTGATGGCGCGGAACCTGCCGTAGCCTGCGGCGCTTCAGCGGTAACGGTGCCCTCTCCCTGGCTTCAGGGGGAGGGCACCGTTCGTGCCCCGTAAGGGGCACGGGGAACTGCGCGCTCAGCCACGACGGGCCCGCAGCCGCGTCTGCCTACGGCGGTCTCCTCGCGGGTGCGGCTTCGTTCTTGGTTGCTCGCGCAGTTCCCCGCGCCCCTAAAGGCGCTAAGCGCCTCAGCCGTCGAGCTGCTCCAGCGTCGCGATCGACGGGCCCCTGCGGGACTGGAGGTCCCGCGCCACGTCTTCCGCCGCGCCGAGCACCCGTACCGCGTTCTGCCACGTCAGCTTGGCGAGGTCGGACGTGGACCAGCCGCGGTCGAGGAGTTCCGCGATCAGGTTCGGGTAGCCCGCCACGTCGTCGAGGCCGTCCGGCGTGAACGCCGTGCCGTCGTAGTCGCCGCCGATGCCGATGTGGTCGATGCCCGCCACCTCGCGCATGTGGTCGAGGTGGTCGGCGACCGTCGCGGCGGTGGCGACCGGGCGCGGGGTCGTCGCCTCGAAGGCCTCGTGGACCTTCATGGCCGCCGGTGTGGTGTCCAGGTGGTGGAAGCCGTTGGCCCGCATGTTGTCGTCGGCGGCCGCCGTCCAGTCGACCGCCGCCTGGAGGACGAACTTCGGGACGAAGGTCGCCATCGCCACGCCGCCGTTGGCCGACAGGCGTTCCAGGACGTCGTCCGGGATGTTGCGCGGGTGGTCGCAGACCGCCCGCGACGAGGAGTGCGAGAAGATCACCGGGGCCACGGAGGTGTCCAGGGCCGCCCGCATCGTCGTCGCCGCCACGTGGGAGAGGTCGACCAGCATGCCGACGCGGTTCATCTCGCGGACGACCTCGTGGCCGAAGGGCGAGAGGCCGCCGACGCCCGGCTCGTCCGTCGCCGAGTCCGCCCACGCGATGTTGTCGTTGTGCGTGAGCGTCATATAGCGGACGCCGAGCGTGTGCAACGCCCGCAGTGTGGCCAGGGAGTTGTTGATGGAGTGGCCGCCCTCGGCGCCCATCAGGGAGGCGATGCGCCCCTCGGAGCGCGCCTTCTCCATCTCCGCGGCGGTCCGCGCGCGGGCCAGGTCGGCCGGGTAGCGGGTCAGCAACTGCTCGACGCAGTCGATCTGTTCCAGCGTCGCGCTGACCGCCGCGTCGCCGGTCAGGTCGGTGCGCACGTACACCGACCAGAACTGCGCGCCGACGCCGCCCGCGCGCAGCCGGGCGATGTCCGTGTGCAGGCTGCCGCGCTGGTCCGCCGCGATGTCGAGCCTGCCGATGTCGTAGCCCGCCTTCTCACGGAGGGCCCACGGCAGGTCGTTGTGGCCGTCGACGACCGGGAAGTCGGCGAGGAGGGCGCGCGCCCGGTCGAGGGACGCCGTCGTGCGGTCACTGGAAGACGACGTCTTTCGAGCACTGGAAGACGACGTCATTCGGTCACTGGAAGTCATGCGATCACTTTCCCGACCCGAAGCCGAATCCGGAACCCGCTCCCTCGACCTTGGTCCGGAGCCGCTTGCCCTTCTCCGTGGCCTGGTCGTTCAGCTCCTGCTGGAACTCCCGCATACGGGCGAGGAGTTCGGCGTCGTGCGCCGCGAGCATGCGGGCCGCGAGCAGCCCCGCGTTGCGCGCGCCGCCGACCGAGACCGTCGCCACCGGAACGCCCGCGGGCATCTGCACGATGGACAGCAGGCTGTCCATGCCGTCCAGGTACTTCAGCGGGACCGGCACGCCGATCACCGGCAGCGGGGTCACCGACGCCAGCATGCCGGGCAGGTGGGCCGCGCCGCCCGCGCCCGCGATGATCGCCTTGAGGCCGCGGTCCGCCGCCTGCTCGCCGTACGCGATCATCTCGTGCGGCATGCGGTGCGCGGAGACGACGTCGACCTCGAAGGGGATCTCGAACTCGGCGAGCGCCTGCGCGGCCGCCTCCATGACGGGCCAGTCCGAGTCGGACCCCATGACGATGCCAATAACGGGGGAGGTCATTCGGTGATCGTTCCTCTGAGGTAGCCGGCTGCGTGACGGGCGCGGTCGAGGACCTCGTCCAGATCGTCGCCGTAGGTGTTCACGTGACCGACCTTGCGGCCGGGCTTCACGTCCTTGCCGTACATGTGGATCTTGAGCTGCGGGTCGCGGGCCATGCAGTGCAGGTACGCGGCGTACATGTCGGGGTAGTCCCCGCCGAGCACATTGGCCATCACGGTCCACTTGGCGCGCGGGCGCGGGTCGCCGAGCGGCAGGTCGAGCACGGCGCGGACGTGGTTGGCGAACTGCGAGGTGATCGCGCCGTCCTGCGTCCAGTGGCCGGAGTTGTGCGGGCGCATCGCCAGTTCGTTGACGAGGATGCGGCCGTCGGGCGTCTCGAAGAGCTCGACCGCCAGGTGGCCGACCACCCCGAGCTCCTTGGCGACACGCAACGCCAACTCCTGCGCCTCGCCCGCCAGTTCCTCCGACAGGCCGGGGGCGGGTGCGATCACCGTGTCGCAGACGCCGTCGACCTGCTGGGACTCGACGACGGGGTAGGCGACGGCCTGGCCGTGCGGCGAGCGGACGACGTTCGCCGCCAGTTCGCGCACGAAGTCGACCTTCTCCTCGGCGAGCACCGGGACACCGGCCCGGAAGGGCTCTTCGGCGTCCTCGACGGAACGTACGAACCACACCCCCTTCCCGTCATAGCCGCCCCGCACCGTCTTGAGGATCACGGGGAAGCCGTCGCCGCCGTCCGCGGCGCCCTCGGCCGCGAAGGCGGCCGCGTCGGCCGGGTCCTTCACGATCCGATGGCGCGGGCAGGGCACGCCGATCTCCGTGAGCTTCTCGCGCATCACGCCCTTGTCCTGGGCGTGCACCAGCGCGTCGGGCCCCGGGCGCACGGGGATGCCGTCCGCCTCCAGGGCCCGTAGATGCTCGGTGGGTACGTGTTCGTGATCGAAAGTGATCACGTCGCAGCCCCGCGCGAAGTCACGCAGCGTGTCCAGGTCGCGATAGTCGCCGATGACGACTTCGCCGACGACCTGGGCCGCGGAATCCTGCGGGGTGTCACTGAGGAGCTTGAATTTCAGGCCGAGGGGGATACCCGCCTCGTGGGTCATGCGGGCGAGCTGACCGCCGCCGACCATGCCGACTACCGGGAACGTCACGCCCCTAGGGTATCGGCCGGTATCGGCCACCCGGGAACGGCCGGATCACGGCGCCTCCGGGCCCCCTCCGGGCCCCCTCCTGTGACCCCTCCTGTGACCCCTCCTGTCACAGCGGGGCCACAGTGTCCGGGCGCCCGCGCGCGCCGGGGATGGCCGCTGGTTAGCATGGCTTGGTCGACATGACCGAAACACCAATCCGTCGGCAGGTAAAACCGGTACGAATCAACAGGAATCCACCGGTACGAATCGACGGGGGCTGGGGCGACCACCATGACGGAACGGGGCGCACTGCGGGTGCGGCTACACAGCCTCAGGCGCGAGATCGCCAAGTTCGGAGCCGTGGGGGCGGTCGGAACCCTGGTGAACTTCGGGGTCTTCAACCTCGTGCGGCACATGACCGACCTGCACGTGGTGCGGGCAAGCGTGATCGCCACCGCCATCGCCATCGCCTTCAACTACGTGGGGTTCCGTTACTTCACGTACAGGGACCGTGACAAGAGCGGCCGCACCAAGGAACTCACGCTGTTCCTGCTGTTCAGCGTGGTCGGCCTGGTGATCGAGAACGGCGTGCTCTACGCGGCGACGTACTGGTTCGGCTGGGACGGCAAGCTGCAGGCGAACTTCTTCAAGTTCCTCGGCATGGGCATCGCGACGCTCTTCCGCTTCTGGTCCTACCGCTCCTGGGTGTTCAAGACGCTGCCCGCCCGCGAGACCGTCGCGCATGCGGAATCGTTCCTGGAGGAGACGGCGACGGAGTCCCCCCGTCCCCCCGTCCGCTAGCGGGCCCGTCCGCTAGCGGACCGTCTTGTCCTCCGCTTCCGGGTCCGTGCCCGTGCCCCGCGAGAGCGGCGTACGCGACAGGAAGAGGCCGAAGACGGGCGGCTTCGTCTGCAGCATTTCGAGGCGGCCGCCGTCCGCCTCGGCCAGATCCCGGGCCACCGCGAGGCCGATGCCCGTCGAGTTGCGGCCGCTGATGGTCCGCTCGAAGATCCGCGCGCCGAGGTCCGCGGGGACGCCGGGCCCCTCGTCCGTGACTTCGATGACCGCTTGGTTTCCGGTGACCCGGGTACGCAGCGCGACCGTGCCGCCACCGTGCATCAAGGAGTTCTCGATCAGCGCGGCAAGCACCTGCGCCACGGCACCCGGCGTGCCCACCGCCTCCAAGTGCCGCTTGCCCGAACTGACGATGGCGCGGCCCGCGCTGCGGTAGGCCGGGCGCCACTCCTCCAGCTGCTGCTTGACGACCTCGTCCAGGTCGAAGGCGACGGCGGAACCGGTGCGCGGGTCACGGGAGTTGGTGAGCAGCCGCTCCACGACGTCGGTGAGCCGCTCGACCTGGGCCAGCGCGATCGTCGCCTCCTCCTTCACCGTGTCCAGCTCCTCGGTCATCGTGATCTCCTCCAGGCGCATGGAGAGCGCGGTCAGCGGCGTGCGCAGCTGATGCGAGGCGTCGGCGGCCAGGCGCCGCTCGGCGGTCAGCATCCGCCCGATGCGCTCGGCGGAGGAGTCGAGGACGTCGGCGACGCGGTCCAGCTCCGGCACGCCGTACCGCTTGTGGCGGGGGCGGGGGTCGCCCGAGCCGAGGCGCTCCGCGGTCTCGGCGAGGTCGGTGAGCGGGGAGGCGAGGCGGTTGGCCTGCCGTACGGCGAGGAGCACCGCCGCGACGATGGCGAGCAGCGCCACGGCGGCGATGATCAGCAGCGTGCGGCCGACCTCGCGGGTGACGGCGGCCTTCGGCTCCTGGACGGTGACCTTCTCGCCCTGTTCGCCGGGGCGGGTCGCGCTGATGACGTCGCCGGAGGGGTGGGTGCCGATCTCGATGGAGTCGCGGCCGGGGATCTCGATACGTGCGTACCGGTCGGTGGCGACCTGGTCGCGCAGGATCTCGCCGCTGATCTTCTCCTCGCTGATCAGCCGGCTGTCGACGATGCTGGCGAGGCGCAGGGCCTCGGAGTCGACGCGCTCCTGGGCGCTGCTGCTGATCGTCCTCGTCTCGACGATGACGAGGCTCACGCCGAAGACGGCGATGACGACGAGGACCACGGCGAGCGTGGAATTGATCAGACGACGGCGCATGCCCCCAGTGTCGCGGATCGAAGCCCCTGCGGGCTGCCTGCGGCGGCTTGGCGGAGGGGGGTGCGGTGCGGGGGCGCGGGGCGGTGCGGTGCGGGTGGTGGCGGGTTGCTCGCGCAGTTCCTCGCGCCCCTTAGGGGGACGCTGCCGTGGCGCCCTTCAGGGGCGCGGGGAACTGCGCGACCAACCCCCACGCACCCGCAGAAGCCCGCCACACCAGCACACGCAGACACGACTGCCTCCGACGGCCGGACAGCGGGCGCGGACCGCCCTGGGTTGCTCGCGCAGTTCCCCGCGCCCCTTAAAGGGACGCTGCCGTGGCGCCGCTCAGGGGCGCGAGGAACTGCGCGACCAGCCCCCACCGGCCCGCAGAGCCCCCCGCCCCCCGCCCCCCGCGTACGCAAACACCCCGCCCCCACCCCGGGAGGGACTCAGCTCTTTTCGAAGCGGAAACCCACGCCCCGTACCGTCGCGATGTACCGAGGATTCGCCGCATCATCGCCCAGCTTCTTGCGCAGCCAGGAAATGTGCATGTCGAGCGTCTTGGTCGACGACCACCACGTCGTGTCCCAGACCTCCCGCATCAGCTGATCACGGGTGACCACCCGCCCCGCGTCCCGCACCAGGACCCGCAGCAGGTCGAACTCCTTGGCCGTGAGCTGGAGCTCCTCCTCGCCCATCCACGCCCGGTGCGACTCCACGTCGATCCGCACGCCGTGCGTGGCGGGCGCCTCCTTCGGCTCCGTGGACCCGCGCCGAAGCAGCGCCCGCACCCGGGCGAGCAGCTCGGCGAGGCGGAAGGGTTTGGTCACGTAGTCGTCGGCGCCCGCGTCCAGACCGACGACGGTGTCCACCTCGTCGGCGCGCGCGGTCAGGATGAGGATCGGCACCGTAAGCCCGTCGGCCCGCAGTCGGCGGGCCACCTCAAGGCCGTCCATGCCGGGCAGCCCCAGATCGAGCACGACAAGATCGACACCACCCTGCAGCCCGGCGTCGAGAGCGGTCGGGCCGTCCTCACGCACTTCGACCTCGTAACCCTCCCTGCGCAGGGCGCGGGCCAGTGGCTCCGAGATGGACGCGTCGTCCTCGGCGAGCAGTACACGGGTCATGGGGTGATGGTAGTCCGCACTGGACAACGCCCGTGAGGTGATCGCACAGTGGAGAGCCGCGCCTGCGCCTGTGGGGCGTAATTCTGAGAAACACCTTCGATTGCGTGCTGTTGGTTGCAGCGATACCTGTGATCCATGTCTCAAGTCCTTCCATATGCCTCCCTACGGTGTCGTATGGTGACCCAACGCCTGATGCACTACTCAAGGACCTTTGGCCCGCTGTGCGCGCCTTAGGTCTCTTTTATGTGCGGGCCGGCTTCGGCCAGCCTTGAAAGGAATGACCTGTGGTCGGGCCCTGAGCGTGCGAAATCGCCAGGGCGTGGATCCCGGAGTCGCCGTCTCTCGCCCCTCCTCCTACGGGGGCGAATCTCCCCCGGGCGTGGGGTTGGACGCCGCGACGACGGTGCCGACCGCCCCCCACCGGGCGCGCACACGCTCCTGCCGCGCGTCCCGAACCCACGAGGATCGACCATGGCGTCCAGCCTGACGAAGGACTCCGCCAGTACCCCTGGCACCGAGAAGACCTTCTTCGGCCACCCCCGCGGACTGGCCACACTCTTCATGACCGAAATGTGGGAGCGCTACAGCTTCTACGGCATGAAGGCACTGCTCCCGCTGTACCTGATCGCCCCCGGCGGCATGAGCATGAGCCCCACGACGGCGACGGCGATCTACTCCGTCTACATGTCGATGGTCTACCTGCTCGCCATGCCCGGCGGCTGGATGGCCGACCGCTTCTGGGGGCCGCGCAAGACGGTCGTCATCGGCGCCTCCGTCGTCATCCTCGGCCACATCACGCTCGCGCTGCCGAGCTCGGCCTCCTTCTTCGTCGGCCTCGCGCTCGTCGCGCTCGGCTCCGGCCTGCTGAAGGCGAACATCTCCGTGATGGTCGGCCACCTCTACAAGGGTCCCGAGGACCCGCGCCGTGACGGTGGCTTCACGCTCTTCTACATCGGCATCAACCTCGGTGCCTTCCTCGCCCCGCTGTCCATCGGCACGGTCGGCGAGAACGTCAACTGGCACTTCGGCTTCGCGCTCGCCGCGGTCGGCATGGCCCTCGGTCTCGCCCAGTTCATGCTCGGCTCGCGTCACCTGAGCGAGCAGAGCAGCGTGGTCTCCCAGCCCGCGACGCCCGAGCAGCGCCGCTCCGCGCTGCGCACCGGCCTGATCTGGCTGATCGTCGCCGCCGCGCTCTACACGCTGATGGGCGTCACCGGGAACTTCGCCGACTGGGCGCTGATGCCGCTGATCATCGCCGGCCTGATCATCCCGATCGTCGTCCTGGCCCGCATGAAGCGCGACAAGGACCTGTCGAAGCTCGAGCAGTCCAAGCTGTCGGGTTACATCTGGTTCTTCGTCGTCGCCGCCGTCTTCTGGATGATCTACGACCAGAACGGCTCGACCCTGTCGATCTTCGGCAAGGGCTCGACGACCAACAACCTGCTCGGGTTCGACTTCCCGACCTCCTGGTACCAGTCGCTGAACCCGATCTTCATCATGGCCCTCGCCCCCGTGGTCGCCTCGGCGTGGCTGTGGCTGAACAAGCGGGGCAAGGAGCCGAGCACGGCCGTCAAGTTCGCCTCCAGCCTGTCGCTGATCGGCATCTCCTTCGCCGTCTTCCTCATCCCGCTGATCGACACCGCCAACAACGGCGGCCGGGTCAGCCCGATGTGGCTGGTCGCGATCTACTTCATCCAGACCGTCGGCGAGCTCTGCCTCTCCCCGGTCGGCCTCTCGCTCACCACGAAGATGGCTCCGGAGAAGTACAGCGCCCAGATGATGGGTGTCTGGTTCCTCGCGGTCACCGCGGGCGACTCCGTGACGGGTCTGCTGACCTCGCCGCAGCTCGGCGTCGACCTGAACAACTCCGGTGCCGTCGCCGTCGAGGCGATCCTCGCGGTCATCGCGGGCATCGGAATCTGGACGTCCCGCAAGAAGGTCAAGCAGCTGATGGGTTCGGTCAACTGACCCTCCCTCCCAGCTCGTAAAGTTCGGAAAGGGCCGCCGCTCCAGTGGAGCGGCGGCCCTTTTCCTGTGCCTACTTCTCCTACTTCTCGTACTTCTCGCATCATGCGAACAGAGGAACGTTTGACCACTCGCGGCGGTGGTGCCGAGCGTTTCTGCGGATACGGGGGTGTCCGGCCGTGGAGCATCTGGCCATGCGCCGTACGTTGCTCGCCCTGATCCTCTGCGGGGCGCTCCTCTCCCCCAGTGCTGCCGCCACCGCCCAGGCGGACCCCGAGCCGTCCGCCGGGCTCGTCCACCGGTACGGGAGCCATCCCCGCCAGAACATCACCGTGTACGGCGGCCAGGGCCCCTCGCTGGTCATCCTGCACGGCGGCTACTGGTCGAAGGACACGGACTGGAGCGGCTGGGCCCGCTGGTTCGCCGCGCGCGGCTTCACCGTGTACGACACCGACTACCGGCTGACCTCGGACGCGGTCTGGCCCGCCCAGCGCGACGACGTCCTGGCGGCGCTGCGCTGGGTGCGGCAGCGGGGCGGCACGCTGCCGCTGGTGCTCGGATCGTCGGCGGGCGGGCACCTCGCCCTCCAGGCCGGGGCGTACGGGGCGGGGCGGGCGCGGGTGCGGGGCGTTGTCGCGCTGTCCCCCGTGGCGTCGCCGTACCGCGCCTGGAAGGACGGTGCGAAGCCGGGGGCGTCGGCCGAGCGGCGGGAGCTGCGCGGGGCCGCTCAGCGGCTTGCGGGGTGCGTGCCGGGTCGCGCGGGGCGCGGTTGTACGGAGCGGTGGGCCGATCTGGCCGTCACGTCCCACGCCTCGGGGCCGGACGACGCCCCGTTGCTGCTCGTTCACTCGGCGGGGGACTTCGTGCCGCGGGCCCACTCCGTCGAGGTCGCGTCCGCGCAGCGCGGGGCGGGCCTCACGGACGTCACCCTCCGCACGGACCCTGGCTCCGCGCACGGAGCCCTCCTCCTCAAGGCCGCGGCCACGTCCCGCGCCACCCTCCGCTGGCTGCGCGCCCACGCGTGATCGCGACCCTGAAGGGGCGCGGGGAACTGCGCGACCAGCCCCCACCGGCCCGCACACGGGGCTCTAGCGGAGGCCTCCTCGGCGTTTGGGGAGGAAGGTGAAGACCGCGCCTCCGAGGAGGATCACCGTGCCTGCGACCAGGCCCAGGGCCCGCAGCGCGCCGTCATGCTCCGCGCCGGTCTCGGCAAGGCCACCGCCGGACGCGGAACCTCCGGAGGACGTGGACCCGCTCGACGCAGAGCCGCCCGCCGTGGACCCGCCCGACCCCGACCCGCCGCCGGAACCTGACGCGCCGCCGGGCTGCGCGGCCGTGTCCAGTTCGAGGGAGACGTCGCTCTTGGTGGGCGTGCACGTCGTGGTCGTGCCCAGCGCCTTCACCGTCAGGACACCCGGCGACAACGTCGACTTGCCGTCGGCGCCCGGCTTGTAGGAACCGGTCAGGTCGGGGATGGTCATCGGGTCACCGGACTTGATGGGCCCCTTGTTGGTCGGGCCCTCGACATGCACCGTGCCCTTGTCGGCGCCGCCCAGCTCGACCTCCATCGACGGCTTCACCGAGTCCGCGGGGATGTCGGCCGGGCTGTCCATCACGGACTTCTTGAACTTCACCGTCAGGCCGTAACTGCCCCCGCCGCCGTCCTTCTTGGCATTGATCTGCACCGGCGAGGTCGCGTCCTTGTCGCCGATGGGTGTCTTGCACTTGTACGGGGTCTGCACCTCCTTGCCGGGGAAGTCGGTCTGCCCGTCACCGCCACCGGTGGAGCCGCCAGTGGAGCCGCCGGTCGAGCCGCCGGTGGATCCGCCGGTCGAGCCACCCGACGTACCCCCCGTACCGCCCGTACCGCCCGTACCGCCTGTACCGCCCGTACCGCCCGAACTTCCGCCGCCCCCCGTCACCTTGATCGTCGCGCCCGCCTTCACCTGCTCCTCGGGCTTGCACTTGGTGTCGGTCGATATCGGCTTGCTGACGTTGATGTCGTACGCGTCCGGCGTGAGCGTCACCTCGCCCGCCGCGGTCAGCTTCAGCTTGCCCTTCATGTCGGAGAGGATCATGGGGCTGTTCTTCTTGATGGGCGGGTTCTTGCGCTCGCCCTCCACCTTGAGGTCGCCCGTCTGGCCACCGGCCAGCTTCACCGTGCCGGTCGGCTTCACCGTGTCCGCGGCCAGGTCGAGGACGTCGGGGTTGCTGGACGCGGCCTGCGTCGTCTTCCACACGATGTCGACCTCGTCGCCGACCTTCGCCGTGGCCGGTGCCGTGATCTCCACCTTGGTCGTGCCGTGCACGGGCGGCAGTCCGGAGATCGACGGGGGTATGCATTCGGTCTTGTAGGCGACTTCGGCGGCCTGCGCGGGGCCTGCGGTCAGCAAGGTGCCCGCTCCGCCCAGCAGGAGCGCGACCGAGGCCGCGCCCGCTCTCCGTCGATGCGTGATCACGTGGTTCCCTTCGTCGGACTGTTGTCGGACGGTGCGGAGAGCCGGCCTGCGGGTGCGCCGGGGTCTGTGTCGGGGGTGAACCAGGGCAGCGCGGTCGTCGGCTCCCCGGCGCCGGAACCGCTCGTAGCGGGGGCGTCGGCGCCGGGGCCGCCGCTCGCGCCGGTCCCCCCTACGGGTTTCGTACGCGTCGTCGGCGCCGCATGGGACGCACGCGGGGCGCGCGCCCTCCGGTCCGCCTCCACCGCCCCCTGCGGAAGCCTCAACTGCGGCAGCCGCCGCACGAGTTCGGCGAGGCGCCCGGTCCGGTGGCGCCCGGCGCGCACGACGCGGCGCCGGTTCGGGCGGAGCCGGTCGACGACCACCATGCCGATACGGAAGACGGCCGCGGGCACCACGACGCAGAGCAGGATCCAGAAGACGGTCACGCCCCAGGGGCGGCCCACGCCCCACGGCTGCTCGGCCAGGACCTTCCCGCCGAACTTCAGCGAGACCAGGTAGTCGCCGTGCGCGCCCGCGGAGAGCTCCACCGGCAGTCTGATCTGCGCCTTCTTGCCGGGCGCGATGGTGCCGCGCCACTGCTGCTCCTCCCACTGCGGGGCGAACACGCCGTGGGAGGTGCCGAGTTGGAAGACCGGGTCCTTGACGGGCGCGGAGCCGACGTTGCCGACGGTGAATTCCAGCTTGCGCTGCGGCGGGGCGCCGAACCAGGTCAGGAGCCCGCTGGAGCCTTCGAGGCCGGTGTCCGTGAGGACGGTGAGCCGCCCGCCGCCCGCCTGCTCGGGCAGGGCTTTCACGGGGTGGCCCGCGACCTTCAGTACCGCGTCGACCTGCTGTTTCTCGCCCGTCACCGTGGCGACGTGGACGACGCAGGGGCAGGGCTCGGGCGGCTCGGCCACGGGGAGTTTCCTGCTGAAGGCGCCGTGCTTGTCGGTGGTGACGGCCCGGCCGTCGGAGTTGGCGCAGGAGTTGGTGCCGCCGACGACGCCCTTGCCGGGCTCGGACTGGCCGCAGACGAGCATCATCAGGAGGGCGTCGGGCCGCCACCCCGCACCCTTGACGGTGACGGACCCGCCCTTGCCCGCCTGGGACGCCGAGAGCGTGACGGTGGGCTTGTCCGCGGCGGCGGCCGGTCCGGCCGGAAGCAGCGCGAAGCCGAGCACGGCCAACACGGCCAGCACGGCCGGTGCAGCCAGCACGGCCGGTGCAGCCGGTGCAGCCGGTGCAGCCGGTGCGGCCGGTGGTGCGGCCCATACGGTGCCCGCCCCCGTACGGGGCCTGTTCTTCCCGTTCACAGTTCCTCTCCCGTCCCCGCTCGGGCCAACTCCCTTGTGCCGTCCGCTCCGTAGTCCTGCTCACCCGACGGTCCGGACTCCTCCGGGCGCCGTCTCCGTCCGCGTACACGCAGCAGAGCGACCGCCCCGCCCACCGCGGCGAGCAGCAGCGCACCCCCGCCCGCCACCGCGCCCCACGGCACGAGGCGGGCCGAGGCCGTGGCGCTGTCGCGGGCGTCCCCCGCCGCCGTGGCGGTGAGCTCGACGTCGACCGCGTCCAGCGCGGGCGCGTCCCGCCACGGTTCGGTCAGGGAGACCCGGCGGCCGGGCAGCAGTTCGACCGGCAGCGTGCGTGCGGGGCGGTCGAGAAGAGTGCCGAAGACACCCTTCGCGTGCACCGCGAGCTTCGGCGTCAGCACGGTGTTGCCGCGATTGACCAGGTCGTACGTGATGCGTCCCGCACCGGCGTCGACCTTGACGCGCTCGACGGTGAGCGCCGAGAGCGAGGGCCCGCCGACCCGCAGCTGCACGCGCACGCCCACCGTGCGTCCGCCACTGCTCGCGACGATCGCACCGGGATGGTCGCCGGGCAGCGCCCCGGTGGGCACGGTCACGGTGAACGGCACCTCGGCGCGGGTCCGCGGCGGGACCTTCACCTGCCGTTGCGCGAAGGTGATCCACGCCCCGGTCTCCTTCGGACTGCCCTTGGCCGGGGTGACGGAGACCGCGCCGGATCTGGTGTTGTCCGCGTCCGCGCCGCGCAGGGAGACCGTGCGGGGCTTCGAGCCCGGGTTGGTGACGGACAGGGTGTCCTGGAGCACCGCGCCGGGGGCGCCCTCCGCGTAGAAGGCGGGCCGCCCGTCCTTCGCGGGCCGCGCGCCGCCGCCCGCGGAGGGCGCGACGGACCACCGCGCGGGGCCGGAGCCGGAGCCGCCGCCGTCCGCGTGCGCGGGGGCCGCGGCCGCCACCACGAGGGCGGCGCCGCACAGCGCGGCACGTACCGCAGCCCGTGCTGTGGACGGCATGGGCGGCATCGGCGGCTCCTGGTCCTGTCGCGTGATCTTCCGGCGGGTGCTGCCCGGCCTACCGCGAGCGCGCCGCCTGGTTCCTGCGGGTCAGCCAGAGCGTCCCGGCCGCACCGGCGAGCAGCACGGTGCCGCCGAGGGTGCCGAGTGCGACGGCGGAGTCGGCGGGGCCGGTCTGCGGGAGCTCCTCGCCGCCGGAGGGAGCGCTGTCCGAGGCGCCGGAGCCGCCGGTCGTCGCGTCCGAGCCGCCCGACGTACCGCCGGAGCCGCCGTCGGATCCGCCGCCGGAGCCCTTGACGTCCAGTTCGAGGGACGGCTTGGGGTTGTTGGACGGCGTGCACGTGGTGGTCGTACCGAGCGCCTTGATCGTGAGCACCCCGGCGGTGAAGGTGGCCTTGCCGCTCTTCTTGGGCGTGTACGTCCCCGACAGGTCGCTGATCTTGATGGGGGTGTTGGCGGGGATCGCCTCGGAGTTCGCTGCGCCGGAGACGGGCACGGTGCCGCTGTCGGCCCCGCCCACCTTGATCACCGCGCTTGGCTTCATCGCGCCCTTGCCGAGCTCCACGGGGCTGGAGGAGACGCCCTTCTGGAACGACATGGTGAGCTTGTACGCGCTGCCGCTCTTGACGCTCTTGATGTCGATCGGCGAAACGGCGCCCTTGTTCCCGATGGGCGTCTTGCA
This sequence comes from Streptomyces sp. NPDC046465, assembly GCF_040646035.1. NCBI lineage: Bacteria > Bacillati > Actinomycetota > Actinomycetes > Kitasatosporales > Streptomycetaceae > Streptomyces > Streptomyces sp. NPDC046465. The sequence continues at coordinate 240,226 of NZ_JBEYZK010000013.1, read as the reverse complement.
CTGGTAGTTGACGTCCTGGACGGTGGCCTGCGCGGCGGGGGCGGCCATCAGCACCGCTGAGCCGCCGGCCAGGGCGGCGGCAAGCGCGAGCGCGGCCGATTTCTTCGTGTGCGACACCTCGTTGTCCCCTCATGCCGGTCTTGGCGTGCCGCGGTGCGGAGTTACCTGTGTTACTGACGGCACATCAGATTGGGCGCTCAAGGTACGCCCGGGACCTTGTCGAGGGAAGACAAAAGACGCGCCGGATCCGTAGTGATCCGGCGCGCATGCGAACCGCGGGTAACAGCGCCGCGGCTCTGTACGTAAGGGGCGTGAGTCCGCACGTAAGGGGAGCGTGAGTCCGTACGTAAGGGGCGTGAGTCCGTACGTAAGGGGCGTGACCCCGTACGTGTGATGGCGGCGTGGCCCTAGGCGGGCCCGCCCAGCTCCGCCCACACCGTCTTGCCCGTGACCCCGGGGGCCCGGACGACGCCCCAGTCCAGGCAGAGCCGCTGGACGATGAACATTCCGTGGCCGCCGGGCCGTCCCGCGCGGTGCGGGGTGCGCGGCGCGGGCTGGCCCGTGCCGCGGTCGGTGACCTCGATGCGCAGGACCTTGCCGTCGCAGGAGAGCCAGAGCTCGTCGGGGCCCTCGGCGTGCAGGCAGGCGTTGGTGACGAGCTCGGAGACGACGAGGAGGACGTCCTCGGCGGCGGCACGCCCCTCGGCGCCCTCCGCGGGCAGCCAGCCCCAGGCGTGCAGCGCCTCACGGGTGTAGTCACGGGCGAGCGGGACGATGCCGCTCGCGCCGTTCAGGCTCAGCCTGCGGACCTGTCGGCCGCCCGCAGGCGTGCCGGAGACGTGATCCGCAGGCGGTCCGGAGACCCGGTCCGCAGGAGCGTCCGCGACTGCGGCCTCGGACTCCGGGCCGCGGTCGCCCGGCGAGTAAGGCCGGGTGGTGCTCATCAGCGCTTCACCTCACCGACAAGAGGACTGAGAACTCTGGACAAACCGAGGACTCTGGACAAGTAGAGAACTCTGGGCGCGTAGGGGACATCGGCTGCTCGCCGTTCTGACTGTTGACTTGAGGTCCGTTGTCGACGGATCCAGGTCTCTCCTGCCCGGACGAACCGTGAGAACACCCACTTGTTCGGCACGGTCCGTGTGACGCTGGTAACGCCTTGATCACGCAGTGACAACTGACGCGTAACTTTCGCGCGTGACCTTCACGGACTCACTCACCGAGGGCCTCCGCGAGCGTTTCGTGGACCGTGAAGACGGCCTCCGCACCGGTGATCTCGAAGACGCGGGCCACCACCGGGAGCATTCCGGCCAGGTGCACGCCGCCACCCGCGGCCTCGGCCTTGAGCCGGGCCCCGAGGAGCACATTGAGCCCGGTGGAATCGCAGAACTCCAGGCGTGAGCAGTCGACGACCAGTCGTGCGTAGCCCTCTTCCAGGCATTTTTCGAGTGGGTCGCGCAACACGTCGGCGGTGTGGTGATCCAACTCACCCGCCGGGGTGACCACGGCACTCGTACCCATATTTCGCACTTCGACCAGAAGCCGGCCCCTGTGCGCGCTGCCGACCGTCCCGCGGTCCATCGTCACTCTCTTCCGACCGTCGTGGCTGTTGATGACGCCCCTGAACATTACGCCCTCACCGCGCTCCGGGGTACCCGAACATCCTCCAGAATTCGGACATTTCACCTCAGAACGCACTTGCGACTGACGCGCGGAAGCGGGTAGGGGTAGTAGAGACAGCAATCGACACGGACGGCTTTGGAGGCGCCGCACACCGCAGTGCACGTATTGGCATCGGCAGCCATATGCCGAGAACGATGGAGGACACCATGTCACCCCGGCTCGACGAATCGCATACTGACCAGGCGTCGTCGACACTCCCGCCGCACCACTCCGCGACCACGATCCCGGGTCCTTCCCGCGAGCCCCTGTCGGCTTCGGACCCCGTGGACGAGCTCAGCGCCCTTCCTGAGCTTCCGGAGATCCCGCCTTACGACAAGGTGGGGGCGCTGGACGCGCGGGCCCTGTCCAAGACCCTCTTCGAGCGCTTCGAGTCGCTTGAGGAAGGCACCCATGAATACGCGTACGTCCGCAACACCCTGGTCGAACTGAACCTCGCCCTGGTGAAGTTCGCGGCCTCCCGGTTCCGCTCCCGCAGCGAGCCGATGGAAGACATCATCCAGGTCGGCACGATCGGCCTCATCAAGGCGATCGACCGCTTCGAGCTCAGCCGCGGTGTGGAGTTCCCCACCTTCGCGATGCCGACGATCGTCGGCGAGATCAAGCGCTTCTTCCGCGACACGAGCTGGTCGGTGCGCGTCCCGCGCCGCCTCCAGGAACTCCGTCTGGACCTCGCCAAGGCGGGCGACGAACTCGCCCAGCAGTTCGATCGCGCCCCCACGGTGGGCGAGCTCGCCGAGCGCCTGGGCATCTCCAACGAGGAGGTCGTCGAGGGAATGGCCGCGTCCAACGCCTACACGGCGAGCTCCCTGGACGCACAGCCCGAGGAGGACGACTCCGAAGGCGCCCTCGCGGACCGCATCGGCTACGAGGACCACGGCCTGGAGGGCATCGAGTACGTCGAGTCGCTCAAGCCCCTCATCGCCGAACTCCCGCCGCGCGACCGCAAGATCCTCTCCCTCCGCTTCGTCGCCAACATGACGCAGTCGGAGATCGGCGAGGAGCTCGGCATCTCCCAGATGCACGTCTCCCGCCTGCTCTCGCGCACTCTCGTCAAGCTCCGCAAGGGGCTGACGGTCGAGGAGTGAGGCAGCGCTGCGCTGTGCTTGAACCGGCCGTGCTTGAACCGGCTGTGCTTGAACCGAACGACTTTGTGGGGCCCGCCTGTTGAACAGGCGGGCCCCACGTCATTCCCCTGCCCGTGCGACTCGTCCCCACACCTCACCCCTCCCCCAGTTCGCACCAGACGGTCTTGCGGTCGGCCTCTTGCTCGATTCCCCACCGCAGCGAGACGGCGTCGAGCAGGGCGAGGCCGCGCCCCGTCTCATCGTCGCCGCCCGCTCGGCGGAGCAGGGGCCAGGCGCGGGGGTCCGGGTCGGTCACGGCCACGCGGATGCGGTTGCCGTGTGCGCCGGTCACGCGGACGGTCACCGGGGTGCCCTCGCCGAGGTGCCGGATCACGTTGCTGAGGAGCTCGCTGACGCAGAGCTGGATGTCCGGGAGGGGGCGGTACGCGTGCGCGTGCGCGCTGAGGGCGCGGCGGAGCTCGGGGACGGCTTTGGGGACGGCGAGGAGGTCGAGCTCGAAGTCGGGGGAGGCGGGGGCTGGGCCTGGGTCTTGCATGGGGTACGCCTTCCGTGCGCTCTGTGATGGAACGGTCACACAGTGGCGTGGGGCGGCGTAACGTGACAGGGGTTTGGGTTGCGCAGGGTAACTGGCAAATGGCGGTGGTGGGTTGTGCCTCCTCGTAAGGATCCCGACGCGTCGGCAAGCGTCCCGGCCTTCTACGGCGCGGAGTTGCGTTTCAAGCGGGAGGAGGCGGGCCTGACCCTCGAAGGCCTGGCCGAAGGCAGCTTCCGTGGCGTCTCCTTCCTCAGTCAGATCGAGCGGGGTGAGCGGCGCATGCCGTGCGATCTGGCCCAGCACGTCGACGAGAAACTGGCGACTGACGGCTTTTTCCAACGCCGCTGTGAAGACGCGCGGAAGGCCCGGCAGGGCGGGCATGCGGAGTACTTCGCGGATGTGGCGGAGATGGAGCGGTTTGCGGAGACCATTGAGGAGTGGGCGCCGATGCTGGTTCCCGGGTTGCTGCAGACGCGGGCATACGCGGAGAACGTCGTACGGATCTCATTGCCCTGGCTGCGGCCGGACATCGTAGAGAAGCAGGTCACCGCGCGTATGGAGCGTGCGGAGCTGTGGGAGCTGGATACGCCTCCGGCATACTGGGCGATCCTGCACGAGTCGATGATCCGCGAGCCGCCCCTGCCGCCGGGGCAGATGGCGGATCAACTGGAGCGCATCCTGACGGTGGTCCAGTCCGCGCAGGGCGTTTTGCAGATCCTTCCGAAAACGGCAGCGGCCCACCCCTTCATGATGGGCATGACCAAAGTCATGACCTTCCCGGATGCCCCTCCGGTGGTGTACACGGAAGGTCTCCACAGCGGCCAACTCATCGACTATCCACGGCTCGTGAAGGACTACCGCAAGTCGTACGATCTGCTCAGGGCCGCCGCACTGCCGCCTGAGGCGTCCCTGGCCATGATCGAGGATGCGGCTGAGGATTACCGAAATGGCAAGCCACGAAATTGACTTGAGTGTCGCGGTCTGGCGCAAAAGCAGTTACAGCAACGGATCCGGGGGAGACTGCGTCGAGGTCGCCGAACACTTTCCCGGCGCCGCCCGCTGGCGCAAGAGCAGCTACAGCAACGGATCCGGCGGCGAGTGCGTAGAAGTCGCCGACGGCCTCCCCGGCGTCATCCCCGTCCGCGACTCCAAGAACCCACACGGCCCCGCCCTCCTGATCCCCGCGTCCGCATGGACCCCCTTCGTCGCCGCCGTCACGAAGGACGAACTGACCGCCTGAGGTCGAACGCCAACCGAGCTCACTCACCAGGGGGTTCCAGCGTGACGCTCGAAAAGAGAACCAACGCGACCGGCGATGCAAAATGGCAGGACTCGTGGTCGCTGCAGCGCACCGGCCTAGAGAAGAAGCAGGACGAGCTGGCCGAGTTCGAGCAGTCGTCCACCGAGTTCCGATTTCTTTTGCCGTCCATGGTGACGGGTCTGCTGGCCACCCCGGAATACGTCAGAGCAAGCCTCGCCGGGATCCCTGGCGACCACAGCAAGGCCATCAAGAGGAAGCTGGAGCGGCAGGCTGTCCTGCACGACACGTCGAAAGAGTTCACGTTCGTCCTGACCGAGCAGGCTGTCAGGTGGCCGTATCTCCCGTCTCCCGCCATGGCGACGCAGATTGACAGGCTGGTGACCGTCAGCCGCCTGCCGAGCGTACGTCTCGGGGTGATCCCGTTGGTCGGCCACATGCCCGTCGCTCCCTTGAACACGTTCACGGTCTATGACAACCGGGTCGCAACGGTGGAGACGTCCAGCGGTGTCATGGTCCTCCGCAGTCAGCGCGACGTTTCGGCGTATCAGGATGAGTTCGCCGTGTACGAGGGGTACGCCTTGTTCGGGGACGAGGCGCGAAGGGCATTGTCCACATGGGGACGGCAGCTCCTTCATGATCGTCTACCCGACAACGCGAATATTGGTGATGCGCCGTAGACCGGGCACCTCCGATCGCCCTACCGTCCTCGTGGCGGCAGGGATCGGACCCGCCCCGAAGGAGACGACGATGGCTCGCGAGGAATTGATCCGCCTGACCGGCAGTGTCGGCGGGCCCGACTGCGACGACGACGATTGCCCGAACGTCTACCGGACCGAAAGCGGTTCATTCATCATCCAAGGGGAACTGTCCGAAGTCTTCGTCGCGCCGGACGGCGAGGGCCTGGTGGAAATCCCCGAGCGCGTCCTGAGGGAGGCCATTCATGCTCTTGGATGGTGAGAAGTGGCGTAGGTTCTTCGACTCCTTCGAACGGGAAGCATGGCGGTTCGAGGCGCAACCGACATACACTATGCCCAAGGAGCGAGAGAACGTCGCTCGTTTCCTGAGGGGTGACGCCAAGCCCTCCGGTCACAATGTGCGCTGGCATGAACGAGTACACGGATACGTCGAATCCGGCAAAAGCATCGGCCGCGTCCGTATCGTGTGTCAACCGCTGACTGACTACCAGCGGTACCAATTCGCATGGGGCATCCCCGGCAACGTCGCGGCCGGCGAGGACATTCGAGTGCTGGACGTGACGCAAGAGCACTACGGCTTGCCTCTCTCCGGACGCGACTGGTGGATGTTCGACGAGTCCCGCATCGCCCACCTGAACTTCCGCCCGGACGGTACCCAGATCAATCGTGAGGCGTACGAGGGTGATCCAGCTCCCTACCAGGAGTGGAAGCGCATAGCCTTGGAGCACGCCGTGCCCTTCGAGGAGTACGTGAAGGGCCTTGACGTTTGATCCAGGGCAGCTAGGTCAGTCAAAGGCCGATCTGGCGGAGACACTCCGCGACATGCGTAAGCGGGCCAGCCGTACGCAGGTCTGGCTCGCTCGGCGCTGCAACATCTCCCAGACCAAACTCAGCAACATCGAGACGGGTCGCATTACGCCGGGCCTTGTGGATGTCGAGTTGCTCCTCAGGGCCCTGGACGCTCCTCCGGAAGTAGTGGCGGAGGTGGCCGCTCTCGCGCGACTCGCCCACACGGAATGGCAAGGAAAGCGGGCATCGTGGCGCAGAGGACTGGAAAAGCGGCAAGCGGAGTTGGGCGGACTCGAATCGGAAGCCACGGAGCTCCGATACTTTCTACCCTCAATGGTGACGGGACTCCTGGCCACACCTGATTACATCAGGGCCAGTCTTGGCCACTCGCCGGTGGACATCTCCAAGACAGTGGCAAGAAAGTTGGAGCGGCAATCGATCCTTCACGACGGAACTAAAAAGTTCACGTTCTTGTTGACGGAACAGGCCGTTAGATGGGCTGTGGCCCCACCTTCAGCGATGGCCGTTCAAATCGACCACCTCGTCTCGATATCTCACCTGCCTCACACACGCATCGGAGTCCTCCCGCTAGGCACCCTCGTTGAGCGTGGCCCCCTGAACACGTTCACGATCTACGATCACCGACTGGCAACCGTAGAAACCTTCACGGGCCGTATAGTTTTCCAGGACTCCAGAGACATCGCGGAACATCTCGAAGTGTTCAACTTGTACGAGCGTCGCGCACTGTTTGGCGAGAAAGCCCGTGAGCGACTCAAAGAGTGGGCCGCCGGGTGCCGGCCATGATCTTATACCCCGCAACGTGAATAATTCTGGAACTCACGTGCCGAGTAGTGAAGAATCTACCTGCGCCGATCGAACCGAGAATCTCAAATTCCCAGTCGCCGCCAAGAGGTTGGCGAATGGATCCCATCCCGAGCCGTCCGGCATACCAGGATGACGCACGGAACATTCGAGTTCCGATGTGGCTGACGAAGAACGGTCGGCACGTGGCGGACACAGAAATGGTGCTGTTGCCCTCTGAGGCGCAGCTCTTACGAGACAACCTGGCCGATGCCTTGGGCAACTCGAGATCGGCTCTCCGGGAACTGCTCGGTAGTGGCGCTTCGGCGGCCTCTCCGGGGATGACCGTGGTCCCGAAGAAGAGTCCTGGCTGGACCTGAGTCCGCCCCTCCCTCTGATCCCTCTACGGAAGGCAAATCATGCCCGGAACCGACCTGTACAGCCTCCCCCTCACCGAAGCCGCAGTCTTCAGCAAGGCCTGCGGCGGCAACACCCACCCGGACGGCGAATCGTGCGTGACCCTCGCGAAGCTTGACGAGGGAGCTTGGGCCGTGGGTGACAGCAAGCGGCCCGGCGCCGAACCGCTGCGCTTCAGTACGGCCGAGCTGGACGCGGCCGGTATCGACCCGGCGAGGTTCGGGCTCTCCGCCTGACCTGCCGCGCGCCTCCGGCTGGCTCCATCCCTTCCACAGGGCGGAGCCGGCCGGGCTCCATTTCCGTACCTGCGTAACTTCCCGGAAGGGGGCGGCAGTTGCACCATCACGGCTATCTGTGGACCGGCCCCAAACAGCGGTTCGACGAAGAAGCCCTGCGGCGGCCGCCGCCCCCGCACCCGCCCCCGGACAACAGCCGCCCCGAGCTCGTCCAACGCCACCGGGAGGTGAAGGCGGAGTTTCCCGTCGGGGATCTGCCGCCGCTGGAGACCGCGTACTGGCTGATCAAGCCGGAGAAACTGATCCGGGGAACGTGGGAAGAGCCGAAGGGCGCCGCGCACTGGCTGGGCGAGCGGCTGACCGAGTACGCGCCTCGGTTCGAGTCCAGGGCCGCCCGGGACCCGGCGCGCCTCGCAGAACTCGTCGGCTCCGCCAGCGAACGGCTCGGTCGCGGCGGCGACGTGTCCCACGGCTGTTATCTGGAACGGCCCTCGTTTCTGTCCCTGGCCCTTGTCTGCTGCTCCCCGAATGGTGCCCTGCCACAACTGAGCTGCCCCACGAAGAGGGCCGTCAGGCCGCCGTGTTGAGGAGGCCCGTGCCTGCGGGTGTGGGGGTGTGGAGGGCCGTGTTGTGGTGGCGGGTCGTGCGGGAGAGGCCCGCCGTGCGGAGGATCGTCGCGTGCTGGCTGGCGCTGGCCGGGGAGATGCCTGCGTGGCGGGCTAGTTCTGTGGTGGTGCAGCCCGGGTGGTGGGCGATGGTCCACAGCACCACGGCGCGGGTGTGGCCGAGGAGTGCGGTCAGGGAGCCGGGGACGGTGCTGAGGGCTCGTGCCGTGTCGGTGGGCGGCAGGAAGAGGTCCGTGTCGCGGACGGCTACGGGGTAGGTCAGCCACGGCTGGGGTTCGGCCGTCTCGTCCAGGGCCGGGTAGACCGCCCCGAAGACCGAGGGGATCAGGAGCAGGCCGCGCCCCGCGAGATGGATGTCGCCCGTACTGCCGGAGGCCATGGTGAGCTCCAGTACGGGAGGCCTCCACCGGATGTAGCGGGGGTTGAGGCCGGACAGCAGCGTGTCGAGCCCCCCGTGGGCGGCCTGCCGGGTGCGCAGTACCTGGTCCGCTTGGCTGAGGGCGTCGATGTGCTGCTGATAGGGGGCGATGACGTGGCTGTGGGCGTGGGCGACGGTGTCGGCCAGTTCCGTGAGCAGTCGGCTGTCGCTGCCCAGTGACTGGGTCCAGGCGGGCAGGGGCCGCTGCTGGCCGCGTCCGGCCCAGGTCTCCATGTCCTTGCCGATCCGCGCGGGGGACGTGGCCCGCACCCGCTCCAGCGCCTCGTCGATGCTGCCCGCACTCGCGTGGTCGAGGAATTCCACGGTCCAGCCCGTCGGCGGGATCAGATCGAACAGTCGCCGCACCCTCGGCGAGAGGCGGGACAGCGACTGTCGGCGCCAGGCCCCGAACCGGGTCGGATGGCTGCCCTCCTGCAGCAGCCGCAGGGCGATATCCAGCTCCAGCATGGGACGAGGCCCGTCGGCCAGCCTGGTGCGGGCCAGGTCTTCGCCGGTGAAGTGGATACGGAGAGGCATGCGCCGAGCCTCGTCAGAATGTCGTTATTCGGGCTAGCCCAAATCACGTCGATCCGCGGCGCCCGCTCGGCCAACCTTGTACGTGAGCGAGCACGGACACACTCCGCCTCGGGCCCTCCACCCGCCCGGCCCGGATGTGCCCGGATGTGCTCGGACGGCCGGGGCACGGGGGGATGCGCGGGGGAGCATCCGTCCGGCCGTCGACTCACCGGTCCCTCCCGCGCTGGGGCGGGAGGGACCATCAAGCACGGTTCAGGCCACGCGGGCGCCTTGGCGCCACACCTCGCTGACCAGCGGGACGCCCGGACGGTACGCCAGGTGCACGTGGCTCGGCGCGTCCAGGAGGGCCAGGTCGGCCCGCGCGCCCTCGCGGACGAAGCCGACGTCCGTGCGGCGCAGGGCCGCCGCGCCGCCCGCCGTGGCCGACCAGATCGCCTCGTCCGGGGTCATGCCCATGTCCCGTACCGCCAGGGCGATGCAGAAGGGGACGGACGAGGTGAAGGACGAGCCCGGGTTGCAGTCCGTGGAGAGGGCCACTGTGGCGCCCGCGTCCAGGAGGCGGCGGGCGTTCGGCCACTCGGCGCGGGTGGAGAACTCGGCGCCGGGCAGGAGGGTCGCCACCGTGTTGCCCTGCGCGAGGGCGTCGACGTCCGCGTCGGTGAGGTGCGTGCAGTGGTCCGCCGACGCCGCGTCCAGTTCCACCGCCAACTGCACGCCCGGACCGTACGAGAGCTGGTTCGCGTGGATGCGGGGGTGCAGGCCCTTCGCCTTGCCCGCCGTCAGGATCGCGCGCGCCTGGTCCCCGTCGAACGCGCCCTTCTCGCAGAAGACGTCGATCCAGCGGGCGTGCGGCGCGCAGGCCTCCAGCATCTCGCCCGTGACCAGGTCCACGTATGCCGCCGGGTCGTCGGCGTAGTCCGGGGAGACGATGTGCGCGCCGAGGAACGTCACCTCTTCGGTGTGCGCCGCCGCGATGCGGAGGGCTCGGGCCTCGTCCTCGGTGTTCAAGCCGTAGCCCGACTTCGTCTCGAACGTGGTCGTGCCCTGGCGGAGGGCCTCGGCGAGGTAGTGGGTGAGGTTCGCCTCCAGCTCGGCGTCCGTGGCCGCGCGCGTTGCCGCCACGGTCGTGCGGATGCCTCCTGCGGAGTAGGCGCGGCCCGACATGCGGGCGTTGAACTCCTGGGTGCGGTCGCCCGCGAAGACCAGGTGGGAGTGGGAGTCGACGAAGCCGGGGATTACGGCGCGGTTCTTTGCGTCGTAGGTCTCGTCCGCTGCGGGGGCCTTGGCGGCCGGGCCCACCCAGGCGATGGTGTCGCCGTCCAGGACCACTGCCGCGTTCGCGAGGAGGCCCAGGGGGGTGCCGTCGCCCTGGGAGGGGTCGTTGGTGACGAGGCTGGCGATGTTGGTGATGAGGGTGGTGGGCATGGGGGCCTCCGGGGGGGCGGGCGGGCAGGCAGGCGGGCGGGCAGGCAGGCTGGGGGGGTGGGCCGGGTGCCGTCATCACCGGCTTCGCCGAGTTCGTCCTCAAACGCCGGACGGGCTGAAACTCTCCGCGGGATCGGAGAAAGCCTTAGTCTCTCAGCGCCGCGACCGCCTCCGTCAGGGCCGACGGTACGTCGGGGACCAGCTCATGAGACCCGTCCCGTACGACATGACGGCCCCCGACCACCGTGTGCCGCACGTCCGCCGCCGTTCCGGCGAAGAGCACCGCTTCCGCCGCCAGGCGCGGCACCGGGCCCGCCGTGCGGACCGAGTCGAGGGCGATCGTGGTGAGGTCGGCGAGGGCGCCGGGCTCGATGGCGCCCGCGTCGGCCCAGCCCAGCGCCGCGTGGCCGTCCGCCGTCGCCGCGCGCAGCAGCGCCGTCGCCGTCCAGTGGCCCCGCGTGTGCGAGCGGAGGCGCTCGTTCAGCTCCATCGCCCGCGCCTCCTCCAGGATGTCGATCACCGCGTGGCTGTCGCTGCCCAGGGAGAGCGGGCTGCCCGCGCGCTGGAGGGCGACCGCGGGGCCGATGCCGTCCGCCAGGTCGCGTTCCGTCGTCGGGCACATGCACGTGCCGGTGGAGGAGCCGCCGAGCAGGGCGATGTCCTCGTCGGTGAGGTGGGTGTTGTGCACGCCCGTCGTGCGGGAGCCCAGCACCCCGTGGTCCGCCAGGAGTTGTGTGGGTGTGCAGCCGTGCACGGCCCGGCACGCCTCGTTCTCCGCCGTCTGCTCGGAGAGGTGGACGTGGAGGGGGGCCCGGCGGGACGACGCCCAGTCCGCCACGGTTCCCAACTGCCGTGCAGGGACCGCCCGTACGGAGTGGATCGCCGCACCGATCCGGGCGTGCGGGCGCTCCTTGAGGGACGAGACCCGCTCCGCCCACGCCTCCGTCGTACCGTCGGAGAAGCGCAGCTGGTGGCGGTCGGGCTCCTTGCCGCGCTCCGCGTCGAGCAGTCCCGACGCCACGTACGCCGTGTCGAGGAGGGTGATGCGGACGCCCGCGTCCGACGCGGCCTGGATCAGCGCCTCGCCCATCGCGTTGGGGTCGGCGTAAGCGGCACCGCCCGGCGCGTGGTGCACGTAGTGGAACTCCCCCACCGTCGTGATGCCGGCCAGCGCCATCTCCGCGTACACCGCGCGGGCCAGCGCGTGGTACGAGTCCGGCGTCAGGCGGTCCGCCACCGCGTACATGACCTCGCGCCACGTCCAGAACGTGCCGGAGCCGACCTGGACGGTGCCGCGCAGCGCGCGGTGGAAGGCGTGCGAGTGGGCGTTGGCGAGGCCGGGGACGGTCAGGCCGCGCAGCACCTTCGCGCCGGGCGGGGGGACCTCGGCCTCCTTGCGGACGGCCGTGATCCGGTCGCCTTCCACGTCGACCGCGACTCCTGGCTCGACGTTCGTGTCGAGCCAGGCCTGCTCCAGCCAGTACGTCGTCACCTGCACGCCAGCCCTTCCAGTACGTCGGCCAGTGCGGTCACCCCGGCCAGGCAGTCGTCCTCCGCGGCGTACTCGGCCGGGGAGTGCGAGACGCCCGTGGGGTTCCGTACGAACAGCATGGCGGTGGGGACCGACCCGGACAAAATACCCGCGTCGTGTCCGGCGCCCGTGCCGAGGACGGGAGCGCTCCGGCCGTCACGAGCGCCCAGGATCGTGCCCAGCTCGTCGCGGAGCGCGTGCTCGAACTCGACCACCGGCGTGAAGGACTCCCGTACGACGCCGAGGTCGATGCCGTGCCGGTCCGCGTACTCGCGGGCCGCCTTCTCGATGCCCGTGACGACCGTGTCGAGGGTGTCCTGGTCGGCCGCACGCGAGTCCAGCCAGCCGCGTACGAGGGACGGGATCGCGTTGACGCCGTTCGGCTCGACGGAGATCTTGCCGAACGTGGCGACCGCACCCGCGAGTTCGGCCTCGCGGCGAGCGGCGAGGACCGTCTCCGCGTACGACAGCATCGGGTCGCGGCGGTCCACCAGGCGGGTCGTGCCCGCGTGGTTGGCCTCGCCCCTGAAGTCGAAGCGCCAGCGGCCGTGCGGCCAGATGGCGGACGCGAGGCCCACGGCGTCGCCGGTCAGGTCAAGGGCGCGGCCCTGCTCGACGTGCAGCTCCACGAACGCGCCGATGCGGGCGAGCCGCTCGGGGTCGGGGCCGATCCCGTACGGGTCGTACCCGGCCGCCTCCATCGCCTGCGGCAGCGTCACCCCGTCGCCGTCCCGCAGCCGGTGGGCGGCCTCGACGGTGAGCTGCCCCGCGGTGAGCCGGGAGCCGACGCAGGCCAGGCCGAAGCGGGCGCCTTCCTCGTCGCCGAAGTTGACGATGGCGAGGGGACGGGTGAACTCCACGCTTCGGGCGCGGAGTTCGTCCAGCGCCGCGAAGGAGGAGACGACGCCGAGGGGGCCGTCGAACGCGCCGCCGTCGGGCACGGAGTCCAGGTGGGAGCCGGTGACGACGGCGTCCCCGGCGGCGGGGTCGCCGAGCCACGCCCACTGGTTGCCGTTGCGGTCCAGTTCGTAGGCCAGTCCCCGCGACTGCGCCTGCTGCACGAACCACGCGCGGCAGTCGGCGTCGGCGCCCGTCCAGGCGTAGCGGCGGTAGCCGTGGGTGGCGGTGTCCTGGCCGATGGGCTTCAGGTCCCGCCACATTTCCTGGAAGGAGGGTGCTGAGGACGCGGGGCTCTTCCCCGGGCCCCGCCCCTCAATCGCCGGAGGGGCTGAATCCTTCTCAGCTTGCGTCACGCGCCGTCACCCTCACGCATCGGGATCCGCACGCCCTTCTCGTCCGCCACGGACTCCGCGATGTCGTACCCGGCGTCGACGTGCCGGATGACGCCCATGCCCGGGTCGTTCGTGAGGACGCGGCGGATCTTCTCGCCCGCCAGCTTCGTGCCGTCGGCGACCGAGACCTGGCCCGCGTGGATCGAGCGGCCCATGCCGACGCCGCCGCCGTGGTGGATGGAGACCCAGGAGGCGCCCGATGCGACGTTCACCATGGCGTTCAGGAGCGGCCAGTCGGCAATCGCGTCGGAGCCGTCGAGCATGGCCTCCGTCTCGCGGTACGGGGAGGCGACGGAACCGCAGTCCAGGTGGTCGCGGCCGATCGCGAGCGGGGCGGCGAGGGTGCCGTTGCCGACCATGTCGTTGAACATGTCGCCCGCCTTGTCGCGCTCGCCCTGGCCGAGCCAGCAGATGCGCGCCGGGAGGCCCTGGAAGTGGACGCGCTCGCCCGCCATCTTGATCCAGCGGTGGAGCGACGCGTTTTGAATGGACTCAGCCTCGGGGAAGAGGTCGAGGAGCGCCTTGTCCGTCTTGTGGATGTCGGACGCCTCGCCGGAGAGCGCCGCCCAGCGGAACGGGCCCTTGCCCTCGCAGAAGAGCGGGCGGATGTAAGCGGGGACGAAGCCCGGGAAGGCGAACGCGCGCTCGTAGCCCGCCAGTTGGGCCTCGCCACGGATCGAGTTGCCGTAGTCGAAGACCTCGGCGCCCGCGTCCATGAAGCCGACCATCGCCTCGACGTGGCGCGCCATGGACTCGCGGGCGCGGGTGGTGAAGCCCGCCGGGTCCTTGGCCGCGTACGTCTGCATGTCGTCGAAGTCGACGCCGGTGGGGAGGTACGCCAGCGGGTCGTGGGCGGACGTCTGGTCCGTGACGATGTCGATCGGGGCGCCCTCGGCGAGCATCTGCGGGAGCAGGTCGGCGGCGTTGCCGAGCAGGCCGATGGAGAGGGGCTTGCGCTGGTCACGCGCCTCGACCGCGAGCTGGAGCGCGTGCTGCGGCGAGTCGGCCTTCACGTCCAGGTACTTGTGCTCGATGCGGCGCTCGATGGCGCGCGGGTCGACGTCGATACAGATCGCGACGCCGTCGTTCATGGTGACGGCGAGGGGCTGGGCGCCGCCCATGCCGCCGAGCCCGGCGGTGAGGGTGATCGTCCCGGCGAGCGTGCCGTTGAACTTCTTCGCGGCGACGGCGGCGAACGTCTCGTACGTGCCCTGGAGGATGCCCTGCGTGCCGATGTAGATCCACGAACCGGCCGTCATCTGGCCGTACATGGTGAGGCCGAGCTGCTCCAGGCGGCGGAACTCCTCCCAGTTCGCCCAGTCGCCCACCAGGTTGGAGTTGGCGATGAGGACGCGCGGCGCCCACTCGTGCGTCTGCATGACGCCGACGGGGCGGCCGGACTGGACGAGCATCGTCTCGTCCTGCTTGAGGGTCCTCAGCGTGCGCACCATGGCGTCGAAGGAGCGCCAGTCGCGGGCCGCCTTGCCGGTGCCGCCGTAGACGACGAGCTTGTCGGGGTGTTCGGCGACCTCGGGGTCGAGGTTGTTCTGGAGCATGCGGAGGGCGGCTTCCTGCTGCCATCCCAGGGCACTCAGTTCCGTACCGCGCGGGGCCCGTACGGGGCGGGGTCCTGACATGGCGATGCCTCCTCGTGGCTGTGACCTCGTTACTGTGACCTTGTTATTCACATCCTGGGGTTCTGAATAGGGCTAGTCAATAGCGAACGGATGCACGAGTACGCCAGCGGTGCCGCGCCCCGGATGATTGGCTGGATCACATGGGCCACGACGAGGACAACGATCAGACGCAGGACCGGACCCAGCACCTCCGCTCGGGCACCACCCCCGGCACCGCTCTCGGCGCCGACTCCGCGGCCCGCCGCGACCGGGCCGTGCGCGCCGCCGTCGAGCAGGGCGTCGTCGGCCCCGCCGCCCCCGTCGCGGGCCTGCTCGACGTCGTCGGCATCCGCGCGAGCGCCGCCGCCCTGCACGCCGCCTTCGACGCCGTCACCCCGCCGGGCACCCCCGTCCTGCACGCCTTCGCGGTGAAGGCGGCGCCGCTCGTCGCGGTCCTGCGGCTGCTGCGCTCGGCGGGCATCGGCGCCGAGGTGGCGAGCCCCGGGGAGCTGGCCCTGGCCCGTGCCGCCGGGGTGGCGCCCGCCCACACCGTCCTGGACTCGCCCGCCAAGACACCGGCCGAACTGCGCGAGGCACTGGCGCTCGGCATCGCCGTGAACGCGGACAACCCGCAGGAGCTGGCCCGCCTCGACACCATGACCCGGTCGGCGCTGACCGGCTCCCCCCTCGGCATCCGCGTGAACCCGCAGATCGGCGGCGGCGCGATCGGCGCCCTTTCGACGGCGACGCCCACCTCCAAGTTCGGGGTGCCGCTGCGCGACGACGACGCCAGGGAGTGGGTGGTCAGGGCCTTCCTCGACCGGCCGTGGCTGACCCGTCTGCACGCGCACTCCGGGTCGCAGGGCATGCCCCTGGAGATGATGGTGCGGGGCGTCGCGGCGACGTACGAACTGGCCGAGGAGATCAACGAACGCGCCGGGCGGCGGCAGGTCGACACGATCGACATCGGCGGCGGTCTGCCCGTCAACTTCGGCTCGGACGACGAGACCCCGACCCACGCGCAGTACGCACGCCGCCTCAAGGCCCGGGTGCCGGGACTGCTCGACGGGCGGTACGGCCTGGTCACCGAGTTCGGCCGCTCACTGCTCGCCAAGCACGGCACGATCCTCGCCCGCGTCGAGTACGCGAAGCAGGCGGGCGGCAGGCCCATCGCCGTGACGCACGCGGGCGTCCAAGTGGCCACGCGGACCGTCTACATGCCCGCGTCGTGGCCGCTGCGGATCCGCGCGTACGACACCAAGGGCGACCTCAAGAGCGGGCCCGCCGTCGGCCAGGACGTCGCGGGCCCGGCCTGCTTCGCGGGCGACCTGCTCGCCGAGAACCGCCCGCTGCCGCTGCTCGAACAGGGCGACTACATCGCGGCGTTGGACACCGGCGCCTACTATTTCGCGCACCACTACTCGTACAACAGCCTTGCCAGGCCCGGCGTCCACGGCTTCTCCGTGCAGGCCGACGCGGTGCGCTTCGCGGTGGCGCGGGAGCCGCAGACGCTCGACGAGATCGTGGCGGAGGCGGGGGGCGGTTCGGAGCGGGATTCCTTGCGCCACCTGTGACCCCGGGTCCCGCCTGCTGGGCTTGGGCCGTGGTGCGCCGCCTGCTGGGCTTGGGCCGTGGTGCGCTGCGGGGCCGCTGGGGCTGAGCGCGCAGTTCCCCGCGCCCCTTGACGGCACCTGCGGCCCCGCACCCCGCACGGTCGTCCCCGCACCGAACCTCTGCGCTTGCTCAACTCGCGCATAGTGACGTGCATCACGGGCAGATCCTTTCCCCAGACGTGTTCCCACGCGTGTTCCCGGTCTCGGGGGAGGCTCAAGTGACGGCAACCGGCACACCCAGCACCGCACCGTCGCCGTCGGAGGACGGCGCCCTGCACCGCGCCATCGGACCCAGACTGCTGATCCTCTTCGTGATCGGCGACATTCTCGGCACCGGCATCTACGCCACCACCGGCAAGGTCGCGGGGAAGGTCGGCGGCGCGCTCTGGGTGCCGTTCGCGATCGGCTTCGTCGTGGCGATCCTGACGGCCGCCTCGTACGTCGAACTGGTCGGCAAGTACCCGAAGGCGGCCGGCGCCGCCCTCTACACCCAGAAGGCGTTCAAGACGCCTTTCCTCACCTTCATCATCGCGTTCATGGTGATGTGCTCCGGGCTCTCCTCCGCGAGCGCGGCGGCCCGCGCCTTCAGCGGCGACTACCTCGGCGAGCTCACCGGCGACGCGCTGCCGCCGACCCTGATCGCCATCACCTTCATCGTGCTGCTCGCGGCGCTGAACCTGCGGGGCGTAGCGGAGTCGGTCAAGGCCAACGTGGTCCTCACGATCGTCGAACTCACCGGCCTCCTGATCATCCTCACGATCGGCGCGTACGCCGTACTGACCGGGGACGGCGAGCCCGCGCGCCTCACCGAGTTCGAGACGGGCGGCAGCGGATACGCCCTGATGACCGGCGTCCTCGGCGCGACCGCCCTCGGCTTCTTCGCCTTCGTCGGCTTCGAGGACTCGGTGAACATGGCCGAGGAGACCAAGGACCCCACCCGCACCTTCCCGCGCGCGATCTTCATCGGCGTCGCGGTGACCGGCACGATCTACGTCCTGGTGGCGCTGGTCTCGTCACTCCTGGTCGACAGCAAGACCCTGGAGGGATCGAGCGGCCCGCTCCTCGAAGTCGTCAAGGCGGGCGGCGTCGACTTCCCGCACAAACTCTTCGCGCTGATCGCCCTGTTCGCGGTCACCAACTCGGCGCTGATCAACATCATGATGGCCTCGCGGCTCTGCTACGGCATGGCCAACGAACGCATCCTGCCGCGCGCCATGGGCCGCGTCCTGCCCCGCCGCCGCACGCCGATCGTCGGCATCGTCTTCGTCTCCCTGCTCGCCATCGGCCTGGTCTCGACCGGCGAGATCGAGGGCCTCGGCGACACCACGGCGTTCCTGCTGCTCTGCGTGTTCGCGGTGGTCAACGTGGCGGTACTCGTCCTGCGCCGCGACCCGGTCGACCACCGGCACTTCCGTACGCCGACGGTCCTTCCCGTGCTCGGCGCGGTCACCTCGCTGATCCTCGCCAGCCCGCTGGCGGACCGCCCGGCCGAGGTCTACATCCGGGCGGGCGTGCTGATCGCGATCGGCATCGGGCTGTGGGTGGTCAACAAGGTGGTGGTCAGGGCAGAGGTGATCAAGGAAGAAGCGTGAAGGCCTGTACGTGGTCGGGCCGCACGGCGGAGAAGTGGCGGTGGTCGAGGGTCGCGACCTCGGCGAGCCGGAGGCGCTCCGCTACGGCGATGACGGAGGCGTCGACGGTGCCGAGGGGGAAGTCGGCGTACTTGCGGATCAGGGCGGCCACCCTGACGTAGTCCTGCGCTTCGATGTCGACGCTCTCCAGTGTCCCCACCGAGAACAGGTCGAGGAACACCGCTTCGTTGTCCGGGCCGAGCCGGCGCTCGATGAGCTGCGCCGTCTCGACCACCACCGGCATCGGCACGAGCAGGCGGCCGCGCAGTGAACTGACGTGGGCCACACAGCGCGTGTGCTCGTCGTCGTCCTCATCGGCGACCGCGTAAAGGACGCCCGTGTCCAGGAGATGACTCTTCAACGGTTCTCGTCACTCCACTCCGAGAGGAGTTCGCGATGGCGCTGCGCCGTGTCCGTGTGCCCGGACCGTCCCATCCCCGCGAAGGCGGCGAAGCCGGGCCGGTCGATCGCCGGGGGCAGCGCGTCCTCCTGCTCCGCGAAGGGGGCCAGCTCCGGATCCGACTGGACGAGCACCAGCAGGCGCTCGGCGGCGGCCGGGGGCAGCCGGTCGATCAGGTGCCGGAGGCGGTCGTAGTCCTCTGCCTCGTTCATGCCCCGAGCGTACGGCGGCCCCGTGGGCGCGGGCAGCGTGCCGCCGTCGTTCACCCATACGGGTCCCAGGGTTCTTTACGGGCCCTACTCCACGAACAGCCCCCGCGCCGCCGCCCCCGCGTCGAACTCCTCCAGCCGTGCCTGGGCGTCCGGGAGGCCGTCGCACATGGCCTCCAGGAGGACGCGGCCGAGGAGCATCGGGGCGCAGGCCGTGTCGAAGGCGAGGCCCGTGCCGACCGCCGCGGGCAGGAGGAGGTCGGAGTGGGCGGCGACCGGGGCGAACGCGGAGTCGGCGACGGTGACGACCGTCAGGCCCGCCGCCTGCGCGTGGGCGAGCGCGTCGACGACCTCGCGGGGATGGCGGGGCAGCGCGAAGCAGAGGAGCGTCGTGGCACCGGCGCGGACCGCCGCGTCGACGCGGTCGGCGAGCATCGTGCCGCCCTCGTCGAGGAGGCGGACGTCGGGGTGGACCTTGGCGGCGAAGTAGGAGAACCCGTACGCCTGGGACGCGGCGGCCCGCAGGCCGAGGACGGGCAGCGGCCGGGAGGCGGCGAGGAGCCGCCCCGCGCGCTCCACCGGGGCCGGGTCCGCGAGCACCTCCGCCAAGTGCCGGAGGTTCTCGATCTCCGCCTCGACGGCCTGCTGGTACTCGTTGGCGGCCCCGGCGCCCGCCAGCTGCGCCGGGGCCACGTCCCGCAGGTGCCTGCGCAGCGCCGGGTAGCCGTCGAAGCCGAGGGCGACCGCGAAGCGGGTGACCGAGGGCTGGCTCACCCCGGCGAGTTCTGCCAGCTCGACGCTGGAGAGGAAGGGCGCGTCGGCGGCCCTGCGCACCATGCAGTGCGCGATGCGCCGCTGGGTGGGCGTGAGCCGGTGGCCCTCGAAGAGCACTTGCAGTCGCGCGGCAGGGCTGTCCGTCATGCCGTCCCCCTCAGGATGTCCGTACCCGCAGTCGTTCCGGCGCCGAGTTCCGACCAGAGCCGGGTGAACTGGTCGAGCAGTGCGGCCGCCGCCGTCACATCATCCGTCAGCGGCCGGTCGGCGAGGTCCGCGGGCAGTACGGAGTCGGCGAGCGCGAAGGCGCGCGCGAGCGGCGTGTCCGGGTCGAGGCGCAGGCCGCGTTCCCTCAACGCCCTTGTCGCCGCCACCAGTTCACACCCGACGACCAGGCGGTACGCCGCGCAGGCGCGCAGCGTCTGGCGGGCGGCGAGCGAGGCGAAGCTGGCCTGCTCCTCGACGCCGCGGGAGAGCACCGCGTGGCCGAGGGAGGCGGGCGCGGAGAAGGCGCGCAGGTCGCCGAGGGCCGCGCCGGCCGCGTATTCGAGGATCATGACGCCCGAGCCGGCCGGTTCGCCATCCGCGAGGAAGGGCCGCAGGCGGGTGAAGGCCGGTTCGTTCAGGGTGGAGAGGCGGGAGGTGGAGAGCCGCGCCGCCTGGGTCACGGCGAGCCTGAAGTGGTCGAGGGCCAGGGAGAGTTGGGCCAGGTAGAAGCCGCCGTGGTGGTAGGCCGCGAGGTCTTCGGGGCAGATCAGGGGGTTCTCGGCGGCCGCGTTGATCTCGACGGTGAGGACGTCCTCCAGGGCGTTGGCCGCGTCGTGCGCGGGGCCGTGGATCTGCGGCACGCAGCGGAAGCCGTAGGGGTCCTGGATGCGGCCGAGCGGCGGGGTGGGCCGGTCGGGGGCGCCGAGGAGGCGCCGCATCAGGTCGGCGACCGCGTACGAGCCGGGGTGGCGGCGCGCCTCGTGGACGGGCAGGGCGTACGCCTCGTACGAGCCGTCGACCGCCATCAGGGAGAGCGCGGCGACGACCTGCGTGGCGCCGATCAGGCCGCGCAGCTCGTGCAGGGCGAGGGCGGACTGGCCGAGGGTGAGGGCGTTGCTGCTGATCAGGGCGAGGGCGTCGTTGTTGTCGAGGGGCTGCGGCTCGGGGGGCGTGCCGGGGCCCTGCCAGGGGTGTTCACCGGCGAGTGCGAGGCCCATCTGGGCGAGGGCGGCGATGTCGCCCGTGCCGACGGAGCCGAACTCGTTGACCGTGGGGTGGGCGCCGGTCTCCAGGGCGCGGCAGAGGGCCGTGACGACGCTCGGGCGCAGTCCCGCGCCGCCCGCGAGGAGCTGGTTGGCGCGGACGGCGAGCATCGCGCGCACCTCCCGTGCAGGCAGTTCGGCGCCGATGGCACCGGCGTGCGAGCGGAGCAGTCTGAGGCCGTGGTCGGCGGCCGCCCCGGTGGGTACGTCTTCATTCCGGTTGGCGCCGACTCCGGTGGAGCGGCCGTAGACGCGGCCCCAGGCTGCGATCTCCCGGGCGGCGTTCCAGGAGTCCTCGGCGCGCTTCATGCCGTCAGTTGCGGGCACCGGCCGGGCAGCGGATTCGGCCAGACGTACGACGTCTGCGACCATCATTCCCCGGCCGTCGAGAATGACGACCGCTCCCCCGTCTCCGGTCGCCGTGTCCGCGATACGAGACGACTTCACTCGCATTCCCTCCCCAATCGGACGTTCCGTCTTGCCTACCGGCCACTTAATGCCAGTGATGTGCGCCGGAGCATTGACAACCTATTCAGACAACGAGAACTCTGCATGACGATATACAGCCGGGCAAGGGACTCCACATGATCCAGTTCGACACGGTCCACAAGCGCTTCCCGAACGGCACGACAGCGGTCCACGACCTCACCCTGGACATGCCGGAAGGCGGCGTGACCGTCCTCGTCGGATCTTCCGGTTGTGGCAAGACGACGACCCTCCGCATGATCAACCGCATGGTCGATCCGACCTCGGGCACCATCAGGGTCGGCGGCCGCGACATCCTGGAGCAGGACGCGGCGGAACTGCGCCGCTCGATCGGCTACGTCATCCAGCAGGCCGGCCTCTTCCCGCACCGCACGGTCCTCGACAACGTCGCCACGGTGCCGCTGCTGCTCGGCTGGGGCCGCCGGAAGGCGCGGGCGCGGGCGGCGGAGCTCCTGGAGACGGTCGGCCTCGCCCCCGACGCGGGCAAGCGCTACCCGCACCAGCTCTCCGGCGGCCAGCAGCAGCGCGTCGGCGTGGCCCGCGCGCTCGCCGCCGACCCGCCGGTCCTCCTCATGGACGAGCCGTTCGGTGCGGTCGACCCGGTGGTCCGCACCCAGCTCCAGGACGAACTCCTTCGGCTGCAACGCGAGTTGAACAAGACCATCGTCTTCGTCACGCACGACATCGACGAGGCGGTGCGGCTCGGGGACCGGATAGCCGTCTTCCGCACGGGCGGGCACCTCGTGCAGTGCGCCGAGCCCGCCGAGCTGCTCGCCCGCCCGGCCGACGACTTCGTCGCGGACTTCCTGGGCGCGGAGCGCGGCCTGAAGCTGTTGTCCTTGACGACGCTGGCGGGTGTCCCGCAGGGACCGGCGCCGGAGGGCGGCGCGTGGACGCTCCGCCTGGACTCGGCGGGGGCACCGGTGTCGTGGCGGCACAAGGACGGTGCCGCCGCCGACGTCCCCGTACGACCGCTGCGCGACACGGACTCGCTGCTGGCGGCGCTGGACGAGTCCATATCCGCGCCGACGGGCCTGGTCGCCCGGGTCGACGCGGCGGGCGCCCTGACGGGGGTGTCGTCCCGTGAGGACATCCACGACGGGGCGAGCGCGGCGCACGAACGCGGCCGGTCAGCCTGCGGGCCGGTGGGGGCGGGCCGCGCGGTTCCCCGCGCCCCTGAGTCGTCCACCTCCCCCGGCACCGAATCGCCCCTGGAAGGGGCGCGGGGAACTGCGCGAGCAACCCAAGACCACCCGCACCCGCCAGGCAACCCCGAGGCGCAGCCGGGACCGCGGACCACGGACGACTCCGGCGACACGGACAACGGCACCCCGGACCCCGCCACCCCCGAGCGCACCGCGTGAACGTCGACTGGTCGTGGATCGCCGACCACACCGACGACCTCACCACCCTCACCCTCTCCCACCTGCGCGCCGCCCTCTCCGCCGTCCTCCTGGGCCTGCTGATATCCCTCCCGCTCGCCGTCGTCGCGCACCGCGTCCGACCCCTGCGCGGGCTCCTCCTCGGGCTCTCCAACGTCCTGTTCACCATCCCCTCCATCGCCGTCTTCGTCCTGCTCCTGCCGGTCAGCGGCCTCACCCGCACCACCACCGTCATCGGCCTGACGATCTACACGCTCGTCGTGCTGCTTCGGAACACCGTCGAGGGGCTCGACTCCGTTCCGGCGAAGACCAAGGAAGCCGCGAAGGCCATGGGCACCCGGCCGCTGCGCACGCTGCTCACCGTCGAACTCCCCCTCGCGCTGCCGGTGATCATGGCGGGCGTACGGATCGCGACGGTCATGTCGATCTCCCTCGTCTCCGTGGCCACGTACATCGGCGACGGCGGTCTCGGACAGCTCTTCACCGACGGCTTCCAGCGCAACTTCCCCACCCCGGTGATCGTCGGCATCGTCCTCACGCTGCTCCTCGCGCTCGTCGCGGACGCCCTGCTCGTCACCCTCCAGTACGTCCTGACGCCCTGGACCCGCCGCCGCAGGAGTGCCTGACATGTACGAACTCTTCAAGGACCTCGGCGCCTGGCTGGTCAGCGGCGAGCAGTGGACCGGACCCGACGGCATCGGGCACCGCCTCGCCGAGCACCTGCAGTACTCGCTGCTGGCCACCCTCATCGCGGCCGTCATCGCGCTGCCGCTCGGCCTGCTCATCGGGCACACCGGACGCGGCGCCTTCGTCGCGATCAACCTCTCCAGTTTCGGGCGCGCGCTCCCCACGGTCGGCCTCGTCGTCCTCGTCTTCCTGGCCAGCGGGCTCTCCATGTGGCCCGTCTACATCGCGCTCGTCGCCCTCGCGGTGCCGTCCATCGTCACCAACACGTACGCCGGGATGACCGCGGTCGACCCGGAGGTACGGGACGCCGCGCGCGGCCAGGGCATGCGGGCCCATCAGGTCCTGTTCCAGGTCGAGTTGCCGCTCGCGCTGCCGCTGATCATGACGGGGCTCCGGCTCGCGCTGATCCAGGTCGTCGCGACGGCCACCATCGCCGCGTACGTCTCGTTCGGCGGGCTCGGCCGGTACGTCTTCGACGGGCTCGCCCAGCGCGACCTGGTGCAGGTGCTCGGTGGCGCGGTGCTCGTGGCGGCCGTCGCCGTCGTGCTCGACCTCGCGCTCGCCATGTTGCAGCGCACCCTCTTCCGCCACCGCCCCGCCAAGTCGGCCTAGGAGCACACCAGATGGCCCCCAAGAACACCCCCATCAACCGCAGAAACCTCCTCGGCGGGCTCCTCGCCGCCGCCTCCGTCCCCGCGCTCGCCGCGTGCGGCGGCGGCATCACCTCGCTCAACGGCGACGGCTCCGGCGGCTCGGGCGGCGGGTCCAGCAAGGGCGGCGTCACCATCGGCACCGCCAACTTCACCGAGAACCAGGTCCTCGGCCACCTCTACGCCGCCGCGCTCGAAGCGGCGGGCGTGAAGACCACCGTCCGCCCCAACCTCGGCACCCGCGAGATCCTCATCCCCGCACTCAAGGGCGGCGACATCGACCTGCTGCCCGAGTACCAGGGCGCCCTCCTGCACTACCTCGACCCCAAGGCGAAGGCCACGGAGGAGGGCGAGATGCAGAACGCCCTCGCCATGCGCCTCCCGCGCGGGCTGCAGATCCTCCCGTACGGGCGGGCCGAGGACTCCGACGCGTTCGTCGTCACCCGCGACACCGCGAAGGAGTACGGCCTCAAATCACTCGCCGACCTGGCGAAGCACAACGGCAAGCTCGTCATCGGCGCCGCGCCCGAGGTGAAGAAGCGCACGGTCGGCGCGGTCGGCCTGAAGGACGTGTACGGCGTGGACTTCAAGGAGTTCAAGTCGCTCGACTCCTCCGGGCCGCTGGTGAAGGGCGCCCTGCGCAAGGGCGACGTCGACGTCGCGAACCTCTTCACCACCGACACCGACATCGCCGCCGAGCACTGGGTCGTCCTCACCGACCCCAAGAACCTCGTCCCCGGCCAGCACATCGTCCCGCTCGTCGCCGACCGCAAGGCCGACTCGACCGTGCGCAAGGCCCTCGCCCGCCTCGGCGCCCTCCTGACGACCGAGCAGCTCACCGAGCTCAACCGCCTGGTGGACAAGGACAAGAAGGACCCCGAGGACGTCGCCGCCGACTGGGCGGAGCGGCACGGCCTCACGAAGTAACAGCAGGCAGTAGCAGGTAAGTCCCGTACAAAGCACAGGGAGTTGACCGGCATGGCAGCAGAGGATCTGGTGGAGCGGCGCTCCATCGACGTCGTCCCCGACGACGAACGGCACGGCACCGCGTTCAGCCAGTTCACGCTCTGGCTCGGCGCCAATCTGCACATCACCGCGGTCGTCACGGGCGCCCTCGCCGTCGTCTTCGGCGGCGACGTGGTGTGGTCGCTCGTCGGCCTCGTCCTCGGCAACCTCCTCGGCGGCGCGGTGATGGCGCTGCACTCGGCGCAGGGGCCGAAGCTCGGGCTGCCGCAGATGATCCAGTCCCGGGCCCAGTTCGGGGTGAAGGGCGCGGTCGTCCCGCTGCTCCTCGTCATCCTCATGTACGTCGGGTTCTTCGCGAGCGGCAGCGTGCTCGCCGGGCAGGCCACCGCCGAGCTCACGCACACGGACGACACCACCGGCATCGTGGTCTTCGCCGTCATCACGGCGGTCATGGCGACGGTCGGCTACCGCGTCATCCACGCGCTCGGCCGGGTGGCGAGCGTGATCTGCGCGCTCGCCTTCGTCTACCTCGGCATCCGGCTCCTGGACCGCGTGGACCTGTCCGCGCTGCTCTCCGACGCCCACTTCGACCTGCCGATGTTCCTGCTCGCCATCTCCCTTTCGGCGTCCTGGCAGCTCGCCTTCGGCCCGTACGTGGCCGACTACTCGCGCTACCTGCCGCGCACGACGTCGGCGAAGGCCACGTTCTGGTGGACCCTTTCCGGGTCGGCGCTCGGCTCGCAGTGGTCGATGACGTTCGGGGTGCTCGTCGCGGCGAGCGCGGGGGACGCCTTCCTCGACGACCAGGTCGGCTATGTCGTCGGCCTCGGCGGCACCGGCCTGATCGCCTCCCTCCTCTACTTCGTGATCGCGCTCGGCAAGCTGACCATCAACGTGCTCAACACGTACGGCGGCTTCATGTCGATGGTCACGAGCATCAGCGGATTCCGCGGCAACCGGGTCCTCGGGCCCCGGGGGCGGGCCGCGTACATCGCGGTGATCATGGTGGCGGGCACGGCGGTCGCGCTGCTCGGCAAGGACAGCTTCCTGTCGTCCTTCAAGGACTTCCTGCTGTTCCTGCTGACCTTCTTCACGCCGTGGTCGGCCATCAACCTGGTCGACTACTACCTGATCTCGCGGGAGCGGTACGACATCCCCGCCCTCTTCGACCCGCACGGCCGCTACGGCGCCTGGCGCTGGGACGCGCTGGTCGTCTACGGCGTCGGGGTCCTCGCCCAGCTGCCCTTCCTCGCCACCCACTTCTACACGGGACCGCTGGTCGACCCGCTGGGCGGCGCCGACATCTCGTGGATCGTGGGGCTCGTGGTGCCCGCGGCGCTGTACTGGACGCTCGCGCGGCGGAATCCGCCCGTCCCTGGGGATGGGCCCCGCACGGAAAGGGGGGTTAGCCCCACCGCCACCGAGGCCTCCGCCCCGTAACGTGAACGGTTATGGAAGCCAGAGACGCCGAACTCAAGAAGGAACTCGACGCCACTCTGCACGCCCGCAGAGAGCTCGGCGAGGAGTACGACTCCGCCTTGGTCGACTCGTTCCTGGGGAAGATCGAGCAGCGCCTCGACGGCACGGTCGACCGCCGCCTGCGACGCCACCTCGCCGAGCAGCAGATGGTCGTCGCCCGCGGCGCCCGCTCCCCCGGCAGCGGCGTCGACTCGTGGGGCGAGCGCTTCGGATTCGGCGTGATCTCCCTGGTCCTCGCCATCCCGCTCTCCGCGATCGCCGTGGTCAACGCCGACCTGACCGGGCTCTTCGTGTGCTGGGCCGGCATCTTCGGGGTGAACGCGGTGCACTCGGTGCGCGGCGCGCAGTTCGGGCGCCGACGCCGCGAGCGCGCGTCGGAGTGGGACGACTGACTCTTTCGGCGAGGTGTCGGCTCACGCCTGGCGCGTGGGCAGCACGATCAGCTGGCGCACGTTGACGTGGCGCGGCCTGCTCGCCGCGTACGCGATGAGGTCCGCGATGTCGTCCGAGGCCAGCGACCCGACCGCGCCGAACATGCCGTCCAGCTGCTCGCTGAGCTCGTCGTTGTCGACGTGCCCGCGCAGCTCGGTGTCCGTGAAGCCCGGCTCGACGTTGGTGACGCGCACGTCGCGCGGGCCGAGCTCGGTGCGCAGCGACTCCGACAGATAGGTCAGCGCCGCCTTCGTCGCCCCGTACACCGCGTAGTTGGTGAACGGGATGTGCGCGCCGATCGAGGAGATGTTGACCAGGTCCGCCGTCGCGCCCTCGGCGGCCGCCTCGATCAGGTCGGGCGTGAAGGCGCCGATGATCCGCAGCGCGCCCGCCACGTTCGTGTCCAGCATCCGCTGCCACTCGTCGGTGCGGGCCTCGGTGACCGGGTTGGGGAACATCACGCCCGCCGAGTTCACCACCAGGTCGACACGTCCGTACGCCGCGTGTACGCGCTCCACGGCGGCGTCCACCGACGCCTGGTCGGTGATGTCGGCGGTCACGGCGAGCGCGCGTCCGCCGTCCGCCTCGATCTTCGCGGCCAGCTCGTCGAGCCGCTCCGTGCGCCGGGCGAGGAGGACGACCCGCGCGCCCCGGGCGGCGAGCAGCCGGGCCGTGGCCTCGCCGATGCCGCTGGCGGCGCCGGTGACGAGGGCGGTGCGGTCCTGCAGCTTCTCGTACGACATTGCTGAACTCCCTTTGCGGTCCTTGCCGTCCGTCCGGGGGTCTCCCCGGCGGCGAGCACCACTCTGCGCACCGCGCGCCCCGCTACCCAGGGCTGTGCTTTTCCTGGGTCTGCCAGTACCAGGCTCAGCTCCGGCCGCCGCTCTAGGATCGAACGCATGGACGGTGACCTCGGAGACTTCCTGCGCTCACGGCGCGCCCGCATACAGCCCGCGGACGTGGGCCTCACCGCGCACGGGCGCCGCCGCGTGCCCGGCCTGCGCCGTGAGGAGGTCGCCCAGCTGGCGGGCGTGAGCGTGGACTACTACATCCGTCTCGAACAGGGCCGCGGGCCCTCGGTGTCCGACGCCGTGCTCGACGCGATCGCCCGCGTGCTGCGTCTTGACGAGACCGAGCACGCCTACCTGCGCACCGTGGCCCGGCCGCGGCCGCGGCCCCGGCGGTCCGCCGCCGCCACGCAGCGGGTCCGGCCCGGCCTGCAGCTGCTGCTCGACACGATCGACCGGGCGCCCGCGTTCGTCTTCGGCCGCCGCATGGACGTCCTGGCGTGGAACGCGATGGGCGATGCCCTGAACGGTTTCTCCCGCCTCACGCCCGCCGAGCGCAACATCCCCCGCCAGGTCTTCCTCGAAGGGCCCGGCAAGGCGTGCTATCCGGAGTGGGAGGCGGTGGCGGCGGAGACCGTCGCGTATCTGCGCCTCGACGCCGCGCGGTGCCCCTCGGACACGGCGCTCTGCTCGCTGGTCGGCGAGCTGTCCGTCAAGAGCGAGGACTTCCGCCGACTGTGGGCGGACCACCAGGTCAAGGAGAAGACCCACGGCGTGAAGCGGATCACCCACCCCGTCGCGGGCGACCTGGTCCTCCCCTACGAAACGCTGACCCTGCCCGGCGACCCCGAGCAACTGCTGGTCGTCTACACGCCGGAGCCGGGTTCGGAGAGCGCGGAGAGGCTGGCGCTGCTCGGCAGCTGGACCGTGCCCCTCCCCGAGGTCGCGGGGCCCTGAACGGACGGCGCTCATTCATGGTGCGGGCCCGGTGGGGGCTTGTCGCGCAGTTCCCCGCGCCCCTTAAGGGTTCCTGCTGGTCGTTTCCATGTGCGGGCCCGCCGTGGCTTGTCGCGCAGTTCCCCGCGCCCCTGGGTGGTCCTCCTCGCTGCCCGGCCGAAGGTGCTGCCAAAGGGGCGCGGGGAACTGCGCGACAAGCCCCCACCGAGCCCGCAGATCGGATGAGACCTGTTCCCTTTAAGGGGCGCGGGGAACTGCGCGATCAGCCCCCACCGGGCCCGCAGGTGAAGGTCCGTTCGGCCGGTCGCCGCGGAGACCGCCGCGCCCCCGGGGGGCGAACCCCAGGGGCCGGGACGACAGCGGTCTCCGCGGCGGACGTGGGCTCGGTCAGGGCCAGGCCACGTCCAGGCGTCCGTGGAGTTCCGGGAGCCGCTCCGAAGTTCCTGACGCCGACACAGAACACTGTGCCGTACCCGTGTTAAGCGCGTGCTGCGCGAACATGACGCCCGCGTACCACTTCCGCGAAGACCCGGCCTGGCCCCCGCCTCACTGCCCCGGCTGAGCCGCCAGGAACGCGAGCAGGTCCTGTCGGCTCACGACACCGGTCGGCTTGCCCTCGACCAGGACGATCGCCGCGTCGGCCCTGCCGAGCACCGACATCAGGTCCGCCACCGGCTCCCCGGAGCCGACCTGCGGCAGCGGGTCCGACATGTGCTTCTCCAGCGGGTCGGAGAGCGAGGCGCGCTGCGTGAACAGGGCGTCCAGGAGCTCCCGTTCGACGACCGAGCCGATGACCTCCGCGGCCATCACGTCGGGGTGCCCCGCGCCCGGCTTCACGATCGGCATCTGCGACACCCCGTACTCGCGGAGCACGTCGATGGCCTCGCCGACCGTCTCCTCGGGGTGCATGTGCACCAGCGAGGGCAGCTCGCCGCCCTCCTTGCGGCTCAGCACGTCACCGACGCGCGGCGCGTCGCCCGCCTGCTCCAGGAAGCCGTAGTCGTTCATCCACTCGTCACTGAAGATCTTGCTCATGTAGCCGCGGCCGGAGTCCGGGAGCAGGACGACCACGACGTCGTCGGGGCCGAGCCGCTCGGCGACCCGCAGCGCCGCCACGACGGCCATGCCGCAGGACCCGCCGACGAGCAGCCCCTCCTCCTTGGCCAGGCGCCGCGTCATCTGGAAGGAGTCCTTGTCGGACACGGCGACGATCTCGTCCGTGACCGTACGGTCGTACGCCGTCGGCCAGAAGTCCTCACCGACGCCCTCGACGAGGTAGGGCCGCCCGGAACCGCCGGAGTACACGGACCCCTCGGGGTCGGCACCGACGACGGTGACCTGCCCCTTCGAGACCTCCTTCAGATAGCCGCCCGTACCGGAGATCGTGCCGCCGGTCCCGATGCCCGTCACAAAGTGGGTGATCTTCCCGTCCGTCTGCTCCCAGAGCTCGGGGCCCGTGGAGTGGTAGTGGGAGAGCGGATTGTTGGGGTTGCTGTACTGGTCGGGCTTCCAGGCGCCGGGCGTCTCACGGACCAGGCGGTCGGAGACGTTGTAGTACGAGTCCGGGTGCTCGGGGTCGACGGCGGTCGGGCACACGACCACGTCGGCGCCATATGCGCGCAGCACGTTGATCTTGTCGAGGGACACCTTGTCGGGGCAGACGAAGATGCACTTGTAGCCCTTCTGCTGGGCCACGATGGCGAGACCGACTCCGGTGTTGCCGGAGGTGGGCTCGACGATGGTGCCGCCGGGCTTCAGCTCCCCGCTCTGCTCCGCCGCCTCGATCATGCGCAGCGCGATGCGGTCCTTCACGGAACCGCCGGGGTTGAAGTACTCGACCTTGGCCAGGACGGTCGCCTGGATGCCCGCGGTCACGTTGTTGAGCCTCACCAGCGGGGTGTTGCCGACGAGGCTGATCATCGAGTCGTGGAATTGCACCGTTGTCTCCGGGCTGCGATGTAGTGCGACGAATTGGTGCGGTCAGCCTAAGGGTCCGACTCATCCGTTCACCTCTGCTTGCGATTGGCCGACCGTGCTTACGGGGCAATGAGTGCATGTACGGCCGTATGAAGCGGTACGGCCCCAGGAGGTGGCTGCAGGGCATGTCGAGGGCGAGGGTGGCACGGCGGATCGCCGCGGGCGCGGCGTACGGCGGCGGCGGCATCGGGCTGCTCGGGGCCGCCACGGTGGGCGTGGTGCTCGCCGAGGTGCAGCTGGCGAAACGGAACGTGGGCAACGGCCACGTGGACCCACCGCGCGCCGACGGCCGCTACGGCGGGGCCTTCGCCGACCGCGCCATCGGCTGCTCGGCGGTGCGGTTCGCGATGCTCGGCGACTCCACGGCGGCGGGACAGGGCGTCCACCGGGCCCGGCAGACCCCGGCGGCGCTGCTCGCCTCCGGGCTCGCCGCGGTGGGCGAGCAGCCGGTCGACCTGCGGAACGTGGCGCTGCCCGGCGCCCAGTCGGACGACCTGGACCGGCAGGTGACGCTGATCCTCTCGGACCCGTCCTGGGTGCCGGACGTCTGCGTCATCATGATCGGCGCGAACGACGTGACGCACCGGATGCCGCCCACCCGCTCCGTACGCCACCTCTCCGCGGCGGTCCGCAGGCTCCGTACGGCAGGGGCGGAGGTCGTCGTCGGCACCTGCCCCGACCTGGGCACGGTCGAGAACGTCTACCAGCCGCTGCGGTGGCTGGCCCGCCGCGTCTCGCGGCAGCTCGCCGCGGCGCAGACGATCGGGGCGGTGGAGCAGGGCGGGCGGACGGTGTCGCTCGGCGATCTGCTCGGGCCCGAGTTCGCGGCGAATCCGCGGGAGCTGTTCGGTCCTGACCGGTACCACCCCTCCGCGGAGGGGTATGCGACGGCGGCGATGGCGGTGCTGCCCACGTTGTGCGCTTCGCTGGGGCTGTGGCCCGAGGAGGAGCGCCCCGACGTCTCGCGGCGCGAGGGGTTCCTGCCGGTGGCCCGAGCGGCGGCTCAGGCGGCTTCGGAGGGCGGTACGGAGGTCACTGCGGCGATGCCTACGGGGCCACGGGGGCCGTGGGCACTCCTCAAACGCCGTCGCCGCCGCCGCATCCACACCCCGGACCCGGCCCCCCTCCCCCACTGACCCCGGGGCGGGGGGGAAGCTCTTCGCCTGCAGCCGCGTCGTGGTTACTCGCGCAGTTCCCCGCGCCCCTGGGGAGTCCTCCTCACCGCCCGACCAAAGGCCCCGCCAAGGGGCGCGAGGAACTGCGCGACCAGCCACAACGCACCCACAGCCAGCAGCACACCCGAACCCTCCACCACCCTTCGCCTACAGCCGCGTCGTGGTTACTCGCGCAGTTCCCCGCGCCCCTGAGGGAGTCCTCCTCACCGCCCGCCCGAAGGTGCCGCCAAAGGGGCGCGGGGAACTGCGCGACCAGCCACGACGCACCCGCAGACAGAAACGCACCCCAGCCCACCAAGGGGCGCGGGGAACTGCGCGAGCAACCCACGTCAGCCCGCAGCCAGCAGCGCACCCCCCTTCCGCCCACGGCCCCGCGGCCTGAGCGCCCGCTTAGAAATGCGTCCCGAGTCACACCCCCCACCCGATGACCCACCCCATTACGTGCAGGTAACTTCCCAGTGAGTCCTGCCCCTTCGCCACTCGCCACTGCCACTGGAGCGTCCTGATGCCCGAAGCCGTGATCGTTTCTGCCGCACGCACCCCGATCGGCCGCGCCTTCAAGGGCTCGCTGAAGGATCTGCGTCCGGACGACCTGACCGCCACGATCATCGAGGCCGCCCTCGCCAAGGTCCCCGAGCTCGACCCGAAGCTCATCGACGACCTGATGCTCGGCTGTGGCCTGCCGGGCGGCGAGCAGGGGCACAACCTCGGCCGCATCGTCGCCGTGCAGATGGGCATGGACCACCTCCCGGGCTGCACCATCACCCGGTACTGCTCCTCCTCCCTGCAGACGAGCCGCATGGCCCTGCACGCCATCAAGGCGGGCGAGGGCGACGTCTTCATCTCCGCCGGTGTGGAAATGGTGTCGCGGAGCAAGAAGGGGTCCAGCGACGGCCTCCCCGACACCCACAACCCCCTCTTCGCCGACGCCGAGGCCCGCACCGAGGCCGTGAGCAAGACCGAGGGCACCACCTGGCACGACCCGCGCGAGGACGGCCTGATCCCGGACGCGTACATCGCGATGGGCCAGACCGCCGAGAACCTCGCCCGCGCCAAGGGCGTGACCCGTCAGGACATGGACGAGTTCGGGGTCCGTTCGCAGAACCTCGCCGAGGAGGCCATCAAGAACGGCTTCTGGGAGCGCGAGATCACCCCGGTGACGACCCCCGACGGCACCGTCGTCAGCAAGGACGACGGACCCCGCGCGGGCGTCACCCTCGAAGGCGTCCAGGGCCTCAAGCCCGTCTTCCGCCCCGACGGACTCGTCACCGCAGGCAACTGCTGCCCGCTCAACGACGGCGCCGCCGCCCTCGTGATCATGAGCGACACGAAGGCCCGCGAGCTCGGCCTGACGCCGCTCGCCCGCATCGTCTCCACCGGCGTCACCGGCCTCTCCCCCGAGATCATGGGCCTCGGCCCGGTCGAGGCCAGCAAGCAGGCCCTGTCCCGCGCCGGTCTCACCGTCGACGACATCGACCTCTTCGAGATCAACGAGGCCTTCGCCGCCCAGGTGATCCCCTCCTACCGCGACCTGAGCATCCCGCTCGACAAGCTCAACGTCAACGGCGGCGCCATCGCGGTGGGCCACCCCTTCGGCATGACGGGCGCCCGCATCACCGGCACGCTCATCAACTCCCTCCAGTTCCACGACAAGCAGTTCGGCCTGGAGACGATGTGCGTCGGCGGCGGCCAGGGCATGGCGATGGTCATCGAACGCCTCAGCTGAAGCCACTTTTCGCTGACACACAGTTCGCGGCGCTGACACCGCGTCGCTGCATCACTTCGTGACCCAATCTCCCCCAGGATGTGACCTATCTCCTGGGGGAGAGGCATATGACCAGCTCAGAGCCATCCGGGGCGCTCCTCGGGCCTAAAGTCCTGTCCACTTCGTGACGTAATGCACTGACAGGTGGATCGTGCAGGCTTCAAGCTGATGTAGGAAGTCGGGGGTCGACTTGAAACCGGGAGTACGTCAGTGAGCGCCTTGCCTCTTGCCCTGCTGCTCTCCACAGCCGCTGCCACGGCCGTGGGTGCCGCTGCCCTGCACGCGGTGCACGGTCTGCGGAAGCAGCTCACCGAGATCACAGCCCTGCACACCGAACTGGCCGAAAGCCGCGCCACGGGCGGCCCGCACCCCTCGGTGCCGGGCGCCCGCACCTCGGTCGACACCGACGAGATACGCGCGGCCGTGACCGAGGCCCTCGCCGAGGAGCGGGAGCGCGAACTCGCCGAGGCGCGCGCCTTCTGGGCCGCCCAGGAGGCCCGTGAGGGCGCCGACGGTCCAACGCTGCTCAGTGGCCTCTCCGGCCTCTCCGGCCTGCCCGACGGCATCGCCGACGAGCTCTTCCTGCCGCGCCAGGCCGATTTCGCGGGCCTGGAGTCGGACAGCCTCGAACCGGTCATCGAGCCCTTCGCCGACTCGGCGGGCACCGACGAGTTCGCGGGGGGCACCTCCCTGGACGGAGTCCTCGGGGGAGACTCTCCCGAGTTGGCCGCCGCCCGCCGCCGCCACCCCTCGCACCCGGACTTCGTGCCGGTGCAGACGCCGACGCCCGAGGGCCACGGCGACCACGAGCGCACGGTCGCGTGCCTGGAGGAGCTGGCCGACGCCCGCACCGCCCTCGCCGACGTCCGCCCCGGCCCGCTGGGCACCCTGGACGTGTACGTCTTCGCGGACGGGACGACGCTGTGCATGACCCCGGGACACCGCGAGACCGCGGAGCTCCTGGCGACGGCCCTGAGCGAGGGCCGTACCCCGGTCCTGCTCGGCGGCTCCGGCATCTCCGGCGCGTACGCCCTGACCTTCGAGTGCGGCGCCGAGAACATCTACATCCTGGCCGACCGCGTCATCGCCTCGGTCTAAGAGCCTGTGTCATACCCCCGGCCGGGCGGGCGGCCGGGCCGGAGTCACACCCCGGCCCGCTTCTGCGCCCGCGCCACCAGCTCAAGCGCCCGCGTCAGGTCCTGAGGGTCCGTCAGTACGAGGGCGAGATCGCGCCCCGCGACGGTGATCTGGTCGGCCGCGGCGAACATCCCCGCGTCCGGCATCTCCCGCGGCTCCGCGTCCGGCTCCTCGATGCGCTGCGCGTACAGCGCCAACTCCCTGGCCAGAGCGAGCGCTTCGGTCGCCGCTCCGCGCTGCAGGCGGCTCTGCGGCGCGGCCCGCAGGCGGTCGGCGAAATGGTCCACTGCGGCCGTCAAAGGCGTCGTATCGAGCACCCCGCGACCTTATGCGCCTTTGCGGGACTGTTGCCAACGCCTCAACGCTCAGGCACGGTGGCGTGAAGGACGGAACACATCGCGACGCGTCCGGAGGCGCCGATGTCCCAAGTCTTCTCCGAGGAGACCCACCGCAACCTGCTCGCCCGAATCCCCCAATGCACCGGTCGTGAAGTGTCCGACTGGCTCCGCGCCGTGGACGACGGCCCCTCTCTCTTCCGCTTCGAGGAGAAGGTGAGCTGGCTCCGCACCGAACACAACCTCGCGTACGGCCACGCGAAAGCGATCATCCACGAGTACGACCTCAGGCGGGCCGCCCGCAAACTGCTCTGACCCGACCCCGCTCCGACCCGACATCACACGGCGAAGGGCCCGCGGACCGTTTCCGGTCCGCGGGCCCTTCGGTCGTTCAGGGTGCCCCTCGATCAGCTCGATCAGTCTCAGTCGTTGCCCGAGAAGATCGCGATCAGGCGCAGGAACTCCATGTAGATCCAGACGAGCGTCATCGTCAGACCGAACGCGGCGAGCCAGGCCTCTTCCTTCGGCGCGCCGTACGCGATGCCGTCCTCGACCTGCTTGAAGTCCAGGGCAAGGAAGCAGGCGCCGAGCAGGATGCCGACGATGCCGAAGACGATGCCGAGGCCACCGCTGCGGAAGCCGAGACCGTCACCGCCGCCGAAGACCATGAACAGCAGGTTCACGGCGGTCAGCAGCAGGAAGCCCATCGCGGCGGCCATCACGAAGCCGTAGAAGCGCCGGTTGACGCGGATCCAGCCCGCCTTGTACGCCACGAGGACGCCGATGAACACGGCCATCGTGCCGAGCACGGCCTGCATGGCCGCGCCGCTCGCGATGCGGTTGTCGACGACGCTGGAGACGACGCCGAGGAAGACGCCTTCCAGGGCCGCGTACGTCAGGATCAGCGCGGGCGAGGCCTTGCGCTTGAAGGCCTGGACGAGGCCGAGCACCATCGCGATGAGGCCCGCGCCGATCGCGATGCCGTACGACTTGCTGATGTTGGCGTCGTCCACCGGCAGCAGCGCCCAGGCGATCGCGGCCGTGACCACGAGCGTGCCGAGCGTGGTCGCCGTACGCATGACGACGTCGTCCATCGTCATGCGGCCGGACGTGGTCACGGGCGCCTGGGGCGCTCCGTACTGCGCGTCCTGCTGGGCGTACGGATTGGTGGCGTACGGGTTGGCCGTGGGGGCCTGGCCTCCGCCATACGGGTTGCCCTGCGCGTACGGGTTGCCCTGGTGGGTCTGGGTCGCGGCTGCGGGTCCCCCGGCCTGCGGCTGCGCGCCGAAGCCGGCGTAGCCGTTGTCGCGGCTGAACCCCCGTCGCGAGAAGACCGGGTTACTGCTCCTCATTTCACTCCTCCATGACCACCGGGTGTGGCTTTGCTCCAAGAGTAATGCGTAGGCAAAAGGATGAGCCTAGTGCTTGGGGAGGATCTTTCCCTCACTGTGACCGAGAACGCGTGGGACCGCCCGTACTGTTCCCGGATCGGAACCCTTCCCCCTGACGAGTGGCACCAGCGAGATGGCGACGGCGCCGAGCACCGCGGCCACCGCGAAGGTGGTGAAGCCGAGCGAGGCGTTGCCGCCCGCGACCACCGCCCCGCCCAGCCACGGTCCGACGACCGCCCCGGTGCGTCCGACGCCGGTGACCCAGCCGAGCCCCGTGGCGCGCTGCGCGGGCGGGTAGACCGAGGGAGTGGCCGCGTAGACCATGACCTGCGCGGAGAAGAGCCAGATGCCGGTGACGAAGACGACGGCGTAGGCGACGCCGAGGGGCAGTTGGGCCCTGAGCAGGAAGGCGCCGCACGCGGTCAGCAGGAACCAGACGGCGGAGACCTTGACCGCGCCGAACCGGTCCGCGGTGCGCCCGGCGACCAGCATGCCGACGATGCCGCCCGCGTTGATCACCATGAGGAAGGTGACGGAGGAGGAGAGCGAGTAGCCGGAGGCCCGCATGAGCTCGGGGAGCCAGGTGGAGACGCCGTAGACGAGGAGCAACCCGGCGAAGGAGGCGAGCCACAGGAGCGGGGTCGCGAGGCGCCGCCCCGGGGCGAGGAGCGCGGCGACGGCGGCGAAGCGGCCCCTCGCCCCGGCCTCGGGTGCTTCCGCGGGCGTCGGGGCGGGCAGCAGGTAGCGGGCGGCGACCGCCTCGGCCTCCCGGACCCGGCCCTTTGCCAGCAGCACGCCCGGCGATTCCGGCAGCCACTTCCACACCAGCGGCACGGCGACCGCCGCGGGGAGCACGCCGGTCCAGAAGACGAGGCGCCAGCCGTGGCCGGGGCCGAGCGCGAGACCCAGGCCCGTCGCCGCCATGCCGCCCGCGTGGTACGAGGTCATCATGAGGCCGGTGGCGAGCGCGGCCCGGCGGGGCGGCGCGAACTCGGCGACGATCGCGAGCCCGATCGGCATGAGCCCGCCGAGCCCGAGCCCGGAGACGAACCGCCCGGCGCCGAAGTAGGCGGCACTCGGCGCGAGCGCGCAGAGCGCGGAGCCCAGCGAGAAGAGGACGACGCTGCCCGTCACCATCGGCTTGCGTCCCGCCCAGTCGGTGAGGGTGCCGCAGCCGAGGGCGCCGACGAGCATGCCGAAGGTGGTCCAGGAGCCGATGGTGCCCGCGGTGGACGGGGTGAAGCCGAGGTCGGGGTCGTCGACGAGGTGCGGAAGCACGGCGCCGTAGAGGTTGACGTCCATCCCGTCGAAGAAGACGACGAGCCAGCAGAGGGCGATGACGGGCGCGACGGATCGGAAGGTGCGCTCGGGGGATGGGGTCACGGTTTCTTCCTTCTGCTTCTGCTCGCTCTGGCCGACCCTTACCGGTCCAGGGGGAATCCGGTGTAGGCCTCCGCGAGGTCGGTCTCGGCGGAGCGTGCCGTGGTGATCCGGTCGAGCCGGGCCAGCTGGATGCGGTCCTCGAAGGGGGTGGCGTCGGGTGCGCGGTGGAGCAGGGTCGTCATCGCGTACGAGAAGCGTTCGGCCTGCCAGACGCGGCGCAGGCAGGTCTCGGAGTACGCGTCGAGGCGGCTCGGATCGCCCGTCCCGCGGTAGCGGATCAGCGCGCGGGCGAAGGTGACGACGTCGCCGACCGCGAGGTTGAGGCCCTTGGCGCCGGTCGGCGGGACGATGTGCGCGGCGTCCCCGGCGAGGAAGAGCCTGCCGTGCCGCATGGGCTCGTGGACGTAGCCGCGCAGGGGCGTGACGGACTTGGCGAGGACGGGTCCGCGCCGCAGTGCCCAGGCCGGGTCGTCGGTCTCCAGGCGGCGGTCGAGCTCGGCCCAGATCCGGTCGTCGGCCCAGTCCTGTGCCGCGGTGCCGTCGGGAACCTGGAGGTACGCGCGCGTGACGGTCGGCGACCGCATGGAGAGCAGGGCGAAGCCGCGGTCGTGGCGGGCGTAGACCAGCTCGTCGTGGGAGGGCGGGACGTCGGCGAGGATGCCGAGCCAGCCGAAGGGGTAGGTGCGCTCGAAGGTCTGGGAGAGCTTCTCCGGTATCGCCTTGCGGGACGCACCCCAGTAGCCGTCGCAGCCCACTACGTAGTCGCACGCCAAGGTCTCCTCGCGCCCGTCGTGCCCCTTGCGCCCCTCGTGCCCCTCGTGCCCCTTGCGGCGGAAGCGGACGCTCGGGTTCTCCGTGTCGGCGCCCGTCACCTCCAGCGCCTCCGCCTCGAAGAGCAGCGGTCCGCCGTCGGCGAGTTGGAGGGCGATGAGGTCCTTGCAGACCTCGGTCTGCGCGTAGACCATGACGGACCTGCCGCCCGTCAGCGCGGGGAAGTCGACACGGTGCCTGCGGCGGGCGAAGCGCAGCTCGATGCCGTCGTGCGGGAGGCCCTCGCGGTCCATGCGGGCCCCCGCCCCGGCCTCGCGCAGCACGTCGACGGTGCCCTGTTCCAGGATTCCGGCGCGCTGGCGCTGCTCCACGTACGCGCGGTCGCGGCTCTCCAGGACGACGGAGGCGATACCGGCGTTGTGGAGCAGGCGGGCGAGGAGCAGCCCGGCGGGTCCGGCTCCGATGATGCCGACGGTGGTGCGCATCGACAGACCACTCTCCCCCTGGGCTTGTTCGCCTGGTGAACTTTCGTTCATAATGTGCTGACCGGAGTCTCTGGGCGTGGCCGCGCGCTGTCAACGGTCCTGCGGCACCCGATTTCACGCTGATTTCACGCTGATCCCACGCTGCGAGGAGACGCGCCATGCCCGAAGAGTCGGTACGGCCCCTGGAGCGCGGTCTCGCCGTCCTGCGCGCGCTCAGCGCGCTCACGGTGGTGGACGGGGCCCGCGCGAGCGATCTCGTACGGGCCACGGGCCTTGCCCGCTCCACGGTCGACCGGGTCGTGACGACCCTGGACCACCTCGGCTACGTACGCGTGCGCGGCCAGGAACTCCGCCTCACGCCCCGCCTCATGGAGCTCGGCAACGCCTATCTGGCGGCCAGCGGCCTGACCGGCGAGGTGGCTGCGCGCACCGCGCGGCTCGCGGACGAGCTCGACGAGTCGGTCTCCCTCGCCGTGCCCGACGGCGACGGGGTGCGCTTCGTGACGCAGGCCGCGCGGCGCCGCGCGATGTCGGTCGCCTTCCGCATCGGCGACCTGCTGCCGCCCGAACGGTGCGCGCCCGGTGCGCTGTTCGCGGACGCGTGGGACGCGGAGCGGTGGGCGGCGTGGCGGGCCCGCGTCGCCGCCGGGCCCGCGGCGGCCGCCTTCCCCGCCCTGCCGCCGGGCCCCGCGCCGAAGGACCTGCCGGACCCGCCGGAGCCGCCGGAGCTGCCGGACCTCGCGGCCCGCGTGGCCCGCTCCCGCGCGACGGGTTGGGCCCTGGACGACCAGCTGATCGAGCCGGGCCTGATCGCGGTGGCGGTCCCGGTGCGCGACGGCTCGGGGCACATCCGGTACGCCCTGTCGGCAGTGAGCCACACCAGCAGACACACGGCGGAGGGCCTCGCCGAGGCGGTGCTGCCGCGGCTGCGCGCGGAGGCGGAGCGATTGGCGGAGTTGTGGGACGCGCCTGGGGTGCCGTATCCGGGGGGCGCGGGTGCCTCGTCCCGGGCAGGCGCCTCGTCCCGGGCAGGCGCCTCGTCCGGGGCAGGCGCCTCGCCCGGGGCAGGCGCCTCGCCCGGGGCAGGCGCCTCGCCTCAGGCGGGTGCCTCGTCCCGGGCGGGCGCCTCGTCCCGGGCAGGCACCTCGCCCGGGGCAAGCACCTCGCCCGGGGCAAGCACCCCGCCCGAGGCAGATGGCCCGCCCGAGGCAAGCACCCCGCCCGAGGCAGATAGCCCGCCCGAGGCAAGCACCCCGCCCGAGGCAGATAGCCCGCCCCAGGCAAGCACCCCGCCCGGGGCAGGTGCCCGGGGCGAGGCGTCTGCGCCCGACCTCCTCGCCGCCAAAGCAGGACTCGGCGCCGGATTCCTGCAGTCGCTGGCCCGCGGCCTCACCGTGCTGCGTGCCCTCGGCGAGGCCCGCGGCGACGGCCTTCCGCTCACCGCGCTCGCCGCGGCGACCGGGCTGCCGAGGGCCACCGCGCGGCGCTGTCTGCACACCCTGGAGCTGGCCGGGTACGCGGCACACGACGGGCGCCTGTACCGCCCGCTCCCCCGCATCCTGGAGCTGGGCCACGCCGCCCTGTCCCGGCTCACCTTCGCCGACCTCGCCGAGCCGCATCTGCGCGACCTGACGGACCGGGTGCACCAGTCGGCGTCGGTCACGGTCCTGGACGGCACGGACATCCTGTACGTCGCGCGGGCGGCGACGGTGCGCGTCATGAGCGTCCATATCACGGTCGGCACCCGCTTCCCCGCGTACGCCACCGCCATGGGGCGGGTCCTGCTCGCCGGGCTCCCGGACGCGGAGCGCGAACGCCT
The DNA here is from genome assembly GCF_040646035.1 of Streptomyces sp. NPDC046465. Taxonomy (NCBI): domain Bacteria; kingdom Bacillati; phylum Actinomycetota; class Actinomycetes; order Kitasatosporales; family Streptomycetaceae; genus Streptomyces; species Streptomyces sp. NPDC046465. The sequence continues at coordinate 199,337 of NZ_JBEYZK010000013.1, read as the reverse complement.
CCTGCGGGCCGCGCCGCCGCGCGCCCTCACCCCGCACACCGTGACGGACCCCGGCGAGCTCGCCCGGCTCGTCGACCGGGTCGCCGCCGACGGCCACGCCGTCGCCGACCAGGAGCTGGAGGAGGGGCTGCGCTCGGTCGCCGTGCCGGTCAGGGACGCGCGGGGCACGGTCGTCGCGGCGCTGAACGTGGCGCAGCACGCCGGTGCGGGCCCGGCGTCCGGGACTCGCGACGCCCTGCTCCCCGTACTGCGCGAGACCGCCGCGGCCATCGAGGCCGACCTGCACACCGCGGCCCGCTTCAACACCGTGCGCGTGCCCTAGGGGCATTGATCACGGTCGATGGGGCGGCCAATGCCGGTGAGGGAAACTTGAGGTGACGGGCCATCAGGACGGCCACACGCAACGCGCACACGCCGCACACAAGTGCAGCGGAAGTGCCCGGAGCCGGACTCGAACCGGCACGCCCCCGAGGGGCAGCGAGGTTTAAGCTCGCCGTGTCTGCATTCCACCATCCGGGCAGGCCATGGGCTCCGCGTCGAGGCTTCGACCCTATCGGGAGGCATCCCCCGAACAGCGGAGAGAGAGCCCGATGTTGTCTTATTTTATTGACGTCTGAGGGTGCATCAGACCAAGGCTCACTCCATCGGCACATGCCGGAGGCCTTTCCCCGGCCCCGGCCGGTCTCGTGGGCCTCTGCACGGAATGACGGAATTTAGCCGCCCTGACGGCCCCGTCACCGCTTTCTCCCCCTTTCCGCATCAGGGATACGTGTCATACCCAGGTATGACAGGGCAGCCTCAAGTCCGACTGGAGAGGGCCCCCGGAACCGGATCAGGGGGTGACTCCAAGGCGCTGATCGGCCAGGAGGATGGAATACGTCCCCACTCGTCGTCCCGACAGGAGCACCGTCCCGTGACCACCACCCCCTTCGCCGCCCGCGCCACCTCCGTGGCAGCGCGCGCCACGGAACTCTCCAAGGTGTACGGACAGGGCGAGACCAAGGTGGTCGCCCTGGACCGCGTCTCCGTCGACTTCGGGCAGGGCGAGTTCACCGCGATCATGGGCCCGTCGGGCTCCGGCAAGTCGACCCTGATGCACTGCGTCGCGGGCCTGGACAGCTTCAGCTCCGGCTCCGTGCGCCTCGGCGAGACCGAGCTGTCCACGCTCAAGGACAAGCAGCTCACCAAGCTCCGCCGGGACAAGATCGGTTTCATCTTCCAGGCGTTCAACCTGCTGCCGACGCTGACCGCCCTGGAGAACATCACGCTGCCGATGGACATAGCGGGTCGCAAGCCGAACCGGGAGTGGCTGGAGCAGGTCATCGAGATGGTCGGTCTCTCCGGGCGCCTCAAGCACCGCCCGACCGAGCTCTCCGGCGGCCAGCAGCAGCGCGTCGCCGTGGCCCGCGCGCTCGCCTCCCAGCCGGAGATCATCTTCGGTGACGAGCCGACCGGAAACCTCGACTCGCGCTCGGGCGCCGAGGTCCTGGGCTTCCTGCGCAACTCGGTGCGCGATCTCGGGCAGACCGTCGTGATGGTCACCCACGACCCGGTCGCCGCGTCGTACGCGGACCGCGTGATCTTCCTCGCCGACGGGCGGGTCGTCGACGAGATGCACCAGCCGACGGCGGACGGGGTGCTCGACCGGATGAAGCACTTCGACGCGAAGGGCCGCACGAGCTAGTGGCCGCTCGGCCTTGAGCGGTTGTCCCGTCCCGTCCGGCCTCTTGGCTGAGCTCTTCCCGGGACTGCGGGCCGTTCGTGGCTGAGCGCGCAGTTCCCCGCGCCCCTTCGGGGCGCCCCCCACCGACCGGCCCCCCTCACCCTGGACTCACTCCCATGTTCCGTACCGCCCTGCGCAACGTGCTCGCGCACAAGGCCAGGCTGTTGATGACCGTGCTCGCCGTCATGCTCGGCGTCGCCTTCGTCTCCGGCACCCTGATCTTCACCGACACCTTCGGCGACGCCTACAAGAACAAGTCGGCGAAGAGCTTCGACCACGTCTCCGTGGCCATCCAGTCCGACGGGGGCTCCTCGGACGACGAGAAGAAGCAGAAGCCGCGCCTCACCGACTCCCTCCTGAAGAAGGCCGGTGAACTGCCCGGCGCGGACTCCGCCATCGGCTCCGTCTCCGGCTTCACCGCGCTCGCCGACAAGAACGGCAAGCTGGTCGGTGGCGAGTGGGGCACCACCGGCACCAACTTCTTCCCGGCCAAGGACGGCAAGGACCCGCGCTACGACTTCACCGCGGGCGCCGCCCCGAAGTCCGTCGCCGACATCGCCGTCGACAGCCGTACCGCCGAGCGCACCGGCTACAAGGTGGGCGACACCGTCCGCTACTCCACCGACGGCCCGGTGCGGACCGCGAAGGTCAGCGGCATCTTCGACACCGACGACGGCAGCGTCGTCGCGGGCGGCAGCCTCGTCGTCCTCGACAACAAGACCGCGCTCAAGGCGCTCGGCAAGACCGAGTACGACGAGATCGACGTGAAGACCGCCGCGGGCACCTCCGAGGCGGCCCTGAACAGCGCGGTCGAGAAGATCCTGCCCAAGGACACCTCGACGCAGACGGGCGCGGAGCTCAAGACCGAGCAGGACAGGATGATCGAGGAGCAGACCAGCTCCATGAGCCAGGTCCTGCTGATCTTCGCGGGCATCGCGCTCTTCGTCGGCATCTTCATCATCGCCAACACCTTCACCATGCTGGTCGCCCAGCGCACCAAGGAGCTCGCCCTGATGCGGGCCGTCGGAGCCTCGCGCCGCCAGGTGACGCGCTCCGTGCTCATCGAGGCGTTCCTGGTCGGCCTGGTCGCCGCCACGGCGGGCTTCGGGCTCGGCATCGGCGTCTCCGTCGGGCTGCAGGCCCTGATGAACTCCGGCGGCGCCTCGCTGCCGGACGGGCCCCTCGTCATCGCCCCGATGACGATCGTGGTGGCGCTCCTGATCGGCGTGGTCGTGACCATGCTGGCCGCCTGGCTGCCCGGCCGCCGCGCGGCGAAGATCCCGCCGGTCGCCGCGATGAACAGCGTCCACGCCACGCCCACCACGCGTGGTCTGGTCGTCCGCAACACCATCGGCTCGCTCGTCGTCGCCCTCGGCGCGGTCCTGCTGTTCAACGACGACAACTACGTGATGGCGGGCGGCGCGGCGACCATCCTCGTCGGCGTCATCGTGCTGACGCCGCTGCTCTCCCGGCCGTTCATCGCCGCCTCGGCGCCGCTCCTCAAGCCGTTCGGCGTCACCGGCAAGCTGTCCCGCCTCAACTCGGTGCGCAACCCGCGCCGTACCGCCTCCACCGCCTCCGCCCTGATGATCGGCCTCACCCTGATCACGGCGATGACGGTCGTCGCGACCTCCATGGGCAGCGCCATCAACAAGATGGCCGCGGGCGCCATGAAGGCCGACTACAGCGTCTCCATGGCGAACTTCGAGCCGCTGACCCCGGAGGTCCGCCAGAAGCTCGACAAGCTCCCCGAGGTCGAGGCGACCAGCCCGCTGCGTACCGCGTACGACAATGCGGACGGCGGCTATACGACCGTCAACGGCGTCGACCCGAAGACGTTCGGCGACCTGGTGGGTCTCGACTTCGCCAGTGGCTCGGCGGCCGGCCTGAAGGACGGCACGGCGCTGGTCGACACGGACGTCGCCAAGGACAAGCACCTGAAGACGGGCGACACCTTCCCGGTGAAGTTCGACGAGGACGGCAAGACGGTCCGGCTGAAGGTCGCGGGCGTCTACGAGGGCAACGAGATGCTGAGCGGCATCTTCGCCCCGACCTCCGTCGTCGACCCGCACCTCTCCAAGATCGTCGACAAGCAGGTCCTGGTGAAGATGAAGGACGGCACGTCGGGCAGCGCCGAGGACGCCATCATCAAGGCCCTCGGCGACAACCCGGCCATCACCGTCCAGGACAAGGACGACATCAGCAACGCCGTCGCCGGTGGCATCAACATGATCCTCAACATGCTGTACGGGCTCCTCGGCATGGCCATCCTGATCGCGGTGCTCGGCGTCATCAACACGCTTGCCATGTCGGTCTTCGAGCGCAAGCACGAGATCGGCATGCTGCGGGCCATCGGCCTCGACCGCGCGAAGGTCAAGCAGATGGTGCGCCTGGAGTCGATCGTGATCTCGCTGTTCGGCGCGGTGCTCGGCATCGGCCTCGGCCTCTTCATGGCCTGGGCCGTGGGCGGCAGTGTCGCCGACGCGGTCTCCACGTACTCGATGGAGATCCCGGTCGGCCGGATCGCGGTCTTCCTGGCCGTCGCGGCGTTGGTCGGTGTCCTCGCGGCGGTGTGGCCCGCGCGGAGCGCTGCGCGGCTTAATCCGTTGATGGCGATCAAGAGTGAGTAGTAGCTCCCGCAGGGGGTGACGGTCGGTGTTGAAGGGCCCCGGGCGAGGGATCTCGCTCGGGGCCCTTCGGGGTGCTCGGCGCAGGTGCCGCTGCGCGGCTCGTCCTCAAGCGCCGGACGGGCTGAAAGATGTCCTCAAACGCCGGACGGGCTGGAACTACGCCCGGACGGGCTGGAACTGCGCCCCGACGGGCTGAGTCTGCTAGCGCCAGTCCCTTGAGCGCAGCGGCATTCCCGACTGGCCCGTGTCCGGAGGTCGCACCGCCAGGATCTGGTTCACTCCGATGCTGTTGCGTTCGAAGGCGAGGGCGGATGCGGCCATGTAGAGGCGCCAGACGCGGGCTCGGCCGGGGGACGTGAGGCGTTGGGCCTCGGGCCAGTGGGCCTCCAGGTTGGCCACCCAGCGGCGCAGGGTGAGGGCGTAGTGCTCGCGGATGGCCTCCAGGTCGCGGGCCTCGAAGCCCGCCCGCTCCAGGAGCGCGACCGTGCTGCCGACGGGCGCGAGTTCCCCGTCGGGGAAGACGTACGCGTCGATGAACGCGTCCACGCTGTACGCGGACTCGTCGGCCTGCGGGCGCCGTGCGATCTGATGGTTGAGCAGTCGTCCGCCGGGGCGCAGCAGGGCGTACAGATCGTTCGCGTACTCCAGGTAGCGCTCGGCGCCGACGTGTTCGGCCATGCCGATGGAGCTGATGGCGTCGTAGGGGCCGTCGCGCACGTCGCGGTAGTCCTGGACGCGGATCTCGATGCGGTCCGTCAGCCCCTCCTCGGCGATCCGCTTCCTGGCGTAGGCGGCCTGTTCCTGCGAGAGGGTGACGCCGACGACGCTCACGCCGTGCTCGCGGGCCGCGTGGATCGCCATGGAGCCCCAGCCGCAGCCGACGTCGAGCAGGCGCATGCCGGGCTCCAGGCCGAGCTTGCGCGAGACGAGTTCGAGCTTGTCGCGCTGGGCGTTCTCCAGGGTGGAGTCGGGCGACTCCCAGTACGCGCACGAGTAGACCATCGAGGGGCCGAGGACCAGCTCGTAGAAGTCGTTGCCGACGTCGTAGTGGTGGCTGATGGCCTGCCGGTCGCTGCCCTTGGTGTGGCGGTGGAGGCGGCCGTGTCTGCGCATCTCCTCGGGCGGCGGGGCGGGCGGCAGGAAGGGTGCGGAGAGGGCGAGCAGCGAGCGGGCGGCGGCGCGGACCTCGGGGTCGCGCAGGGCTTTCCGCAGGCCCCCGGCGTCGTCGTCGCGCTCCCAGATGAACTCCGCGAGCCGGTCGAGGGCCTCGTACAGGTCGCCGTCGACGTCCAGGTCACCGGCCACCCAGGCGCGGGCCAGGCCCAGTTCGCCCGGCTTCCAGAGGAGGTGGCGCAGGGCCCTGCGATTGCGCACGACGACGACGGGAGCGCCCGGCGGGCCCGCCTCCGACCGGTCCCAGGCGCGGATGCGCACGGGCAGGGGCGCTCCGATGAGCTGTTCGGCGAGATTCTGCAGCCGCAGTGCGGCGTCGTGCATGACGCACCTCCGAATGGGCCTCCCCCACCCGGATGGAATCGGGGCTCGGGGAGGCGGGTCCCGGGACGGTCCAACACCACGTAAACACCGAAGCCCCCAGGGCGCAGTCCCGTTGCGGCGTCACGGAAAGGCAAAATAGATGCCCATCACATCTACTTGCCGGTCTCCGGGTACGCCGAAGGGGGCCGCCCGCACCACGGATGGCGGGCAGCCCCCTTCGGGGTGGATCAGCGACGCGAGGTCAGGAGGCCTTCGCCCGCTCCTCGGTCTTCACCGCGGGGGCCGGTTCGGCCGCGACCGCGGGCTTCGGGGCGGGCTTGGCCGCCTCGTAGAACTCCTCGCGCGGCGTCTCCATGGCGCCGAGCGAGACGACCTCGCGCTTGAGGAACATGCCGAGCGTCCAGTCCGCGAAGACGCGGATCTTGCGGTTGAACGTCGGCATCGCCATGCCGTGGTACGCGCGGTGCATGTACCAGGCGAGACGGCCCTTGAGCTTGATCTTCATCTTGCCCATGACGATCATCGCGACGCCCTTGTGCAGGCCGAGACCGGCGACCGCACCCTTGTTGGCGTGGCTGTACTCCTTCTGCGGGAAGCCCCGCATGCCGGAGATCACGTTGTCGCCGAGGACCTTCGCCTGACGCAGCGCGTGCTGGGCGTTCGGCGGGCACCAGGCGTTCTCGTTGCCTGCCTTGCGGCCGACCATGTCCGGCACCTGGGCGTTGTCGCCCGCGGCCCAGATGTAGTCCGTGCCCTGCACCTGGAGCGTCGTCTGCGTGTCCACGTGGCCGCGCGGGCCGAGCGGCAGACCGAAGCGGGACAGCGCCGGGTTCGGCTTGACGCCCGCGGTCCACACGATGGTGTTGGAGTCGACCTCGAGGCCGTTGTTCAGGACCACGTGACCGTCCACGCAGGAGTCCATGCCGGTCTTGAGGTAGACCTCGACACCGCGGCCCTCGAGGTGCTCCTTGCCGTAGGCGCCGAGCTTCGGGCCGACCTCGGGGAGGATCTTGTCGGCGACGTCGACCAGGACGAAGCGCATGTCCTCGCGCTTCACGTTCGAGTAGTACTTGGCCGCGTCGCGGGCCATGTCCTCGACCTCACCGATGGTCTCCGCACCCGCGAAGCCACCGCCGACGAAGACGAAGGTCAGTGCCTTGCGACGGACGTCCTCGTCCGTCGTGGAGTCAGCCTTGTCGAGCTGCTCGAGGACGTGGTTGCGCAGGCCGATGGCCTCCTCGATGCCCTTCATGCCGATGCCCTGCTCGGCGAGGCCGGGGATCGGGAAGGTGCGGGAGACCGCGCCCATCGCGATGACGAGGTAGTCGAAGGGCAGCTCGTAGGCCTCGCCGACGAGCGGCGCGATCGTGGCTACCTTGCGGTCCTGGTCGATGGTGGTGACCCGGCCGGTGAGGACCTCGGCCCTCGGCAGTACGCGTCGCAGCGGTACGACGACGTGCCGAGGCGAGATGCTGCCGGCGGCGGCTTCGGGGAGGAAGGGCTGGTAGGTCATGTACGACCGGGGGTCGACGACCGTGACGGTCGCCTCTCCGAAGCGCATCTTCTTGAGAATGCGCCGAGCTGCGTACAGGCCTACGTACCCACCGCCTACTACGAGGATCCTGGGACGCTCCGTGGTGCTCATGCCATCGAGTATCCACCCGCTCGACAGGGGTCGCTCGTGCGCCCCTTCACAAGCATGCGGAACGCCTCTGCTACACTTCGCCGCCCACGTGACGGAGGTCATGGTGGCGCAGGGGAACCACGGCACCACGCGAGTCGTTGTCCACCCCTTGTGAGCTGCACTCCGAGGCCTCGTACGGAGTGGACCACTGGACCGTGACGCGCTCCGTCCGGACCCGCGCGCGGCTTCGGTCCCGCGCCAAACGGCCCGCGTGAGCCCCGTTCGGGGGTCCGAACTCCCCTGACCTCGCCCATCAGGGCCGTTTTCCTTGTGAAGAACTTCACGAAGTTTCCGACGCACTGTCGACGCCAGGCCCTTTTGGGCCCCCTGGCGACCGCTCAGACGGTACAGGACGCGCTCAGCTGGGTACATGTTCCGCGAACACACACGTCACGGCGCGGGCGGGGATACTGCCGGTATGGGGACACAGCGGCCGGACGAAGAAGACGGGCCCAGCGACGCCGCGCGCCCGGACTCCCACCGCGCGCGTGAGCGAGACGCCGTGGCCGACGAACGCGAGCAGGACGCCGACGCACGCGAGCGGGACGCCGACAAGCGCGAGCACAAGGCCGACCACCGGGAGCAGGTCGCCGACAAGCGCGAGCAGTCGGCCGACCACCGGGAGCGCGCAGCCGACGAACGGGAGCGCGCGGCCGACGAACGGGAGCGCGCGGCCGACGAGCGATCCCGTATGTCCAAGGACCACGCCCCCACCCTCCGGGAGCGCTCGTACGAGGCGATCGACCGGGCCCGCCATCTGCTGGCGACCAGCGAAGCCCGGCTGAACCGGCAGGAAGAGAAGCTGCGCCGCCACGACGCGCGCGACAAGCGGGAGAACGGTGCCGTCCAGCGGGAAACGACCACGTCGGCACTGCGGAAGGCCGCCGACGGACCCGCCCCGCACGAAATCCTGGAAGGCCGGGTCCGCCGCCTGCGGGGGCCGGTCGCGAAGGCCACCGAGGCGCTGACGGCCGTCCAGGACGCGCTCGCCGACGAGTACGAGCGCCTCGCCGGTCAGCAACCGGAGCAGGCCGCGGAGCACCGGCAGCGCGCCGAGCAGGTCCGCCGGGCGGCGGCCGACCTGCGCGCCGCCGTACCGGACCCGCCCGAGCAGGACCCGCCCGTACCGGACCCGCCCGAGCAGGACGAGAGCTGAGCAGGACGAGAGCTGACCGGCCCGGCCGCGCGCCGGGCTACGCCTCCAGGTCGGGAGCGTCCTTCTGCTGCTCCTCGACCTCCTGCGCCACCTTGTACGCGATGCCGTCGAGGATGTCGTGTTCGCTCACGACGACCTCGCGGGCACCCACCCTGTCCATGATCGCGAGCAGTACGAGGGCGCCCGCCGCGATGACGTCGACGCGGCCCGCGTGCATCACCGGGATCGCGGCGCGCTCGTCGTGCGTGGCGTGCGTCAGCCGCCGCACGATGTCGCTGACCTGGTCGTACGGGATACGGGAGTGGTGGATCGCCCGCCAGTCGTACGCGTCGAGGCCGAGCGCGATCGCGGCGACCGTGGTCACCGAACCCGCCAGGCCCACGAGCGTGCGCGCCTCCTTGAGGGGGACCGTCCGCTCGGCGAGGTCGAGCGCCGCCTCGATGTCGGCGCGGATCGCGTCGAGCTGCTCCGGCGCGGGCGGATCGGTGACGACTCCGTCCCGTACGAGATGGCGTTCGGTCATGCGGACGCAGCCGACGTCGACCGAGCGGGCCGCCTGCACCCGGTCGGTGCCGACCACGAACTCGGTGGAGCCGCCGCCGATGTCCACGACCAGGTAGGGCGTGGCCAGGTCGTCCCGCCCCGTCAGCTCCTTGGTCGCGCCGGTGAAGGAGAACTCCGCCTCCTGGTCGCCGCTGATGACCTCCGGCTCGACGCCGAGGATGTCCAGGACGCCGCGGACGAACTCGTCGCGGTTCTCCGCGTCGCGGGACGCGGAGGTGGCGACGAAGCGGACGCGCTCGGCGCCGTGCTCCTTGATGACGGCGGCGTACTCGCGGCAGGCCGCGAAGGTGCGCTCAAGGGCGTCGGGGGCGAGGCGGCCCGTCCGGTCGACGCCCTGGCCGAGCCGGACGATCGTCATCCGGCGGTCCAGGTCGACCAGTTCGCCCGTGCCGGGGTCGGCGTCCGCGACGAGCAGGCGGATCGAGTTGGTGCCGCAGTCGATGGCGGCGACGCGGGTCACTCGGCGCCCCCGGTCCCGGCGCCCTCGGTCCCGGCGCCCTCGGTCCCGGCGCCCTCGGTGGCGCACGGCGTGACGCAGGGGCCCTTGGCCCACCACTCGGGAAGCATCGCGATGGCCTCGTCGCCCAGCGGGTTCACGCCGGGGCCCGCGGCCAGGGAGTGGCCGACCAGGACGTGCAGGCACTTCACGCGGTCCGGCATGCCGCCCGCGCTCGGGAAGCCTTCGAGGACCTCGATGGCGTCGCGGCGGGCGATGTAGTCCTCGTGCGCGGCACGGTACTGCTTCGCCAGTTCCTCGTCCGTCGTGAGCCGCTCCGACATCTCCTTCATGACGCCGTTGGCTTCCAGCGTGCCGATCGCGGACGCGGCCCGCGGGCACGTCAGGTAGTACGTCGTCGGGAACGGCGTGCCGTCCGGGAGGCGCGGCGCCGTCTCGACGACGTCCGGCTGTCCGCAGGGGCAGCGGTGCGCGATGGCCCGCAGGCCGCGCGGCGGGCGGCCGAGCTGCTGCTTGAAGGCCTCGACGTCGGCGTCGGTCGGCTCGGTGCGCTGGGTGCTCGGCGGGGGCGTTTCCATGCCTGTCTTTCGTGTCAGTGGGTCAGTCGTCGGAGCGGTCGGCCTTGTCGACGCCGTCCCAGACGTTCGAGTACCAGGGGCGCGAGGCCGCCCCCCGGTCCGTGCGCCGGCTCTTGGCCGCCGCGGGGTCGATCACCGTGAAGCCGGTCTCGCCGGGCATCACGTAGTGCAGGCGGTCCCGGACGCGCTGCTCCGCGAACGCGTCGTCCTGCCAGCGGGCCTTCTCGTCGCGCAGCTTCTCGACGTCCGCCTGCTGCTCGGCCTGCTGCCTGCGCAGGTCGTCGATCTCGGCGCGCTGGGAGACGTACTGCCGCATCGGGTACGCGAGCGCGACGACCAGCGAGCAGAGCACGAGCGCGAGGAGGGCGGCGCGGCCGGTGAGCCGGGAGCGGCGGGCCTGGCGCTTGGTCTGGGAGCGGTAGACGCGCTCGGCGGTCTGCTCGCCGAGCAACCGCAGCCGGGTCGCGGTGGAGAACCGGTCCTTGGTCCCGGCCTTGGCCATGGTGCGGTCTCCCCAGAGCAGCGCCTACACGTACGTACGTCCCCGCACACGGTACGGGACCGGGTGCGGGGACGTACGTAACTACGTGGCTGCTGCTGGCCGCTGCTGTTTGCCGCTGCCCGCTGCTGCGTGCTACTCGGCGGAGCGGAAGCGCGGGAAGGCGCTGCGTCCCGCGTAGACCGCGGCGTCGTCGAGGATCTCCTCGATGCGAAGCAGCTGGTTGTACTTGGCGACGCGCTCGGAGCGGGCCGGGGCACCGGTCTTGATCTGGCCGCAGTTGGTGGCGACGGCCAGGTCGGCGATGGTGACGTCCTCGGTCTCGCCGGAGCGGTGCGACATCATGCACTTGAAGCCGCTGCGCTGGGCCATCTCGACGGCGTCCAGGGTCTCGGTCAGCGAACCGATCTGGTTGACCTTGACGAGCAGGGCGTTGGCCGAGTTCTCCTCGATGCCGCGGGCCAGGCGCTCGGGGTTGGTGACGAACAGGTCGTCACCGACGAGCTGCACCTTGTCGCCGAGCTGCTCGGTGATGGTGTTCCAGCCGGCCCAGTCGTCCTCGAACAGCGGGTCCTCGATGGAGACCAGCGGGTACGAGGCGACGAGCTCGCCGTAGTACTCGGTCATCTCGGCGGCCGAGCGGGACTTGCCCTCGAACTCGTAGGAGCCGTCCTTGTAGAACTCGGACGCGGCGACGTCGAGGGCGAGCGCGATCTGCTCACCGGGGACGTAACCGGCCTGCTTGATGGCCTCGAGGATGAGGTCGAGCGCGGCACGGTTGGAGTCCAGGTTCGGGGCGAAGCCGCCCTCGTCGCCGAGGCCGGTGGAGAGGCCCTTCTCCTTCAGCACCTTCTTGAGGGTGTGGTAGACCTCGGTGCCCCAGCGCAGGGCCTCGGAGAAGGACTCCGCGCCGATCGGGGCGATCATGAATTCCTGGATGTCGACGTTCGAGTCGGCGTGCGACCCGCCGTTCAGGATGTTCATCATCGGGACGGGCAGCAGGTGCGCGTTCGGACCGCCGAGGTAGCGGAACAGCGGCAGGTCGCTGGCCTCGGAGGCGGCGTGCGCGACGGCGAGCGAGACGCCGAGGATGGCGTTGGCGCCGAGCGAGGCCTTGTTGTCGGTGGCGTCCAGGTCGAACATGGCCTGGTCGATCAGGCGCTGCTCGGTGGCGTCGTAGCCGACGAGCTCCGGGCCGATCTGCTCGATGACGGCGAGGACGGCCTTCTCGACACCCTTGCCCTGGTAACGGTTGGGGTCACCGTCACGGAGTTCGATGGCCTCGAAGGCACCGGTGGAGGCACCGGACGGAACGGCGGCACGACCGGTGCTGCCGTCGTCGAGGCCGACCTCGACCTCGACCGTGGGGTTGCCTCGGGAGTCCAGGATTTCCCGGGCTACGACGACGTCGATGGACGGCACGAGCATCTCCTTCTGGGAGTGTGACGCGTATACGCAATTACGCAGACCGTTTCGGCCTGCGTCTCCTGAGCCTAACGGGCTCCGGGGCTTCAGCCAGCCGACCGCCCGTCCCGTGGGACGAACAAGAGGCCAAATCCCCTGGAAACAGGACGATGGACCGCTTTTCTACTCGCTAGTAGCGAACAAGCCGGGCGGCCAGGCCCGAACGGGACTGCGGGATTCCGGCGGCGGACATGGCCCCGCCCCGGTGCGTACGGGGGATACGCGCACCGGGGCGGGGAGCCCGTGGGGACGGGGGCGGCCGTGCGTCCGCCGAGGCACGGCCGGGTGGAACCGGGAGCTTTAGCTCAGGTGCAGCTGCTGGCCCGGGTAGATCATGTCGGCGTTGTCGATGATGTCGCCGTTGAGCTTGTAGACCTTGTGCCAGCCGCCCTTGACGTGCTTGGCGTCGGCGATCTTGGACAGGGTGTCGCCCGTCTTGACCTTGTACTCGCCGTCGCCCTTCTTGACCGTCTTGCCGGTCGGGGTCTCGACGGTCTTCTTGCTCTCGGTCTGCGGCGCGGGCTGCGGCTTCGGCGCGGCCTGCTTCGGCTGCTCCGGAGCGGCCTGCTGCTGCGTCTGCTGCGGCTGCGGCTTGGACTCCTGCTGCTGCGGGGCCTGCTCCTGCGAGCCGCCACCGCTGTTGTTCGACGCGCCCGAGAGGCCGACGCCACAGCTCGGCCAGGCACCCTTGCCCTGACCCGCGAGGACCTTCTCGCCGATCTCGATCTGCTGGGCCTTGGAGGCCTTGTCGGCGGACGGCGCGTACTTCGTGCCGCCGTACGCGGACCAGGTGGACGGCGAGAACTGCAGGCCGCCCTGGTAGCCGTTGCCGGTGTTGATGGACCAGTTGCCGCCGGCCTCGCACTGGGCGACGGCGTCCCACTCGGAGTCGGTGGCGGCGGAGGCCGAACCGGCGGCCATCAGCGGGGCAGCGACCGCGACACCGGTGACGCCCGCGAGCGTGGCGACCCGAGTGGCCTTGGACGGACGGCGGTGCTTGCCCTTGCTGGAAAACAGCATGAGTGATCCCCTCACCGACGCCTGCGAGGTGAGCTGTCGGGTTCGGGCCGATGTGGTTGCCCGGTCGCACTTCTCGAGTGCGACTTCACCCCTAGCCGTTCCCGTCCGTCTCCCGGCCCACCGGCCTCTCGGCTGGTGGCCGCTCAACGGACGGACCCGGCACTTACCTTGGGTCCCCCGCTCCTGCCTACGGCGCTCGAAGCGACGACTGTTCCCGTCCGGCCGTTGGCAGGATTCGGCGTACCGACCGGCGGGGCCCACCAGTGGCGAGCGGTGACGACGGTAATCACGTCTTCCACACAATTTCAAAGACGATCAGGGCTTCTGAGACCCATGTCTCACTTGCGCCAAACCAGACATACACCGCGAAGGCCCCAGCCGACTCTTCGTCAACTTCCGTTACTTTTCGCCCAGATCGAGGCTCTGACCGGGGAGAATGAGGTCCGGGTCGCCGCCGACGGTCTTCTTGTTCTCGGTGTAGAGCTCGTGCCAGCCGCCCTCGACGTCGAGGTCGTCCGCGATGACCGAGAGGTTGTCCCCGGAGCGCACCGTGTACGTCCCGTCGGCGACCGCGCCGGTGCGGGCCTCGCCGCGCGACGCGTGGCGTCCGGGACGGCCGCCCGCGCTCTCGCTCTCGTCCGCGCTGTCACCGCGGTGGCGCCCTGCGGAGGCGTCAGAGCCCTCGGAGGAGGCGGTGGCGTCCTCGGGGTCGGGCGAAGTGCTGCCCTCCTCCCCGGACTTGCCGGAGCCGCCCTTGCCGTCGGCGTCGCCGGCCTCGCCCTTGCCGCCCTTTTCGCCGGACTCGCCGGACTCGTCGTGATTCTTGTCTCGTGCGTCGCTTGCGTCGCCGGAGGGCTTTTCCGGGTCGGCGGACGGGTCGTCAGAGGGATCGGCGGAGGGATCGGCAGAGTCGGAGGGGTCGGCGGATGGCTCGCCCTTCTCACTCCCCTTCTCCTTGCCCTTGTCCTTGTCCTTGGAGCCCTCGGGCTCGTCGGTGCCGGTCGAGTCCGAGGGGTCGGACGGCTCCCCCGTGACGGGCGCGCCCGGGTCCACGTCGGCCGCGGCGCCGCCGTCGGTGAGCCCGGCGATCGGGGCGCAGCTCGGCCAGGCGGCGGTGCCCCGGTCACCGAGGACCTTCTCGGCGACGGATATCTGCTGGGACTTGGAGGCCTGGTCGGCGCTGGGCGCGTAGTCGAGGCCGCCGTGGCTCTCCCAGGTGTCCTGGGAGAGCTGGAGCCCTCCGTAGTACCCGTTGCCGGGGTTGGCGCTCCACGCGCCGCCGCTCTCGCACTGGGCGAGCTTGTCCCACGTGTCGGTGGTGGCGGCGCTCGCGCTGGTGGCGGCGAGCAGCGGGATGGCGATGGCTGATCCGGTGACGCCTGCCGCGACGATGAGAGCCGGGGCCTGGCGGGGGCGTCGGTGACGACCTTGACCGGAGAGCATGCGGTTGCCTTTCGGGAGACTGCGACGACGGCTTGGGCGCCCGGGGGGCGCCCAAGTCGTCGTGAACGTAGCCGCAGTCGAACGCTTGTCACAAGTCGATGCAGCGGAGATCACGTGAACATCACAGTCGTGACGGGCCGTCAGCCTTCGGTCGACTGCTGTGCGTTTGTGAACTCCACGGGCAGCGTGCGCAGTCCCCGCATGATCAGCCCGCCACGCCACCGCAAATCGGCAGGATCCGCCGCCAGTTGCAGGTCGGGGAGGCGCCTGAGCAGCGTCGCGAGGGCGGTCCGGCCCTCCAGACGGGCGAGCGGAGCACCGAGGCAGTAGTGGATTCCGTGCCCGTATCCGAGGTGCTGGTTGTCGCTTCGGGAAAGGTCGAGGGTGTCGGGCCGGTCGAAGCGGGCCGGGTCGCGGTCGGCGGCGGCGAGCACGACGAGAACGGGATCGCCGGTCGCGATGTCCTGCCCGCCGACGCTCAGGTCCTCCGTCGCGAACCGCCAGGTGGCGAGCTCGACGGGCCCGTCGAATCGGAGGAGTTCCTCGACGCCGGTCTCCAGGAGTTCGGTGTCGCCCGCCGCCAGCGCCCGCTGCAGCCGTTCGCGCTGCTCGGGGTGGGTGAGCAGCGCGTACAGGCCGTTGCCGATGAGGTTGACGGTGGTCTCGAAACCGGCGAAGAGAAGGATGAAGGCCATGGCGGCGGCCTCGTTCTCGGTGAGGTGCTCGCCGTGGTCGGAGGCCTTGATGAGGCCGGAGATGAGGTCGTCGCCCGGTTCGAGGCGTTTCCTGTGGATGAGCTCGGCGAGGTAGCCGCGCATCTTCTTCACCGACCGCGCCACACCGCCCCTGGGCCCGCCGCCGTGGCGGATCATCATGCCCGCCCAGTCGCGAAAGTCGTCCTGGTCCTCGCGGGGGACGCCGAGCAGGTCGCAGATGGCGTAGATGGGGAGGGGGAAGGCGAACTCGTGGATGAGGTCGGCGGTCCCCACGTCTCCGCCGTGCTTGCCGTCGCCGTTCTCGTGGTCGCCGTTCTCGTGGTCGCCGTTCTCGTCATCGCCGTGCTTGTTGATGAGCGTGTCGATGAGCTGGTCCGTCAGCTCCTGCACGCGCGGCGCGAATTCGGCCACGCGGCTCGGCGTGAACGCCTTCGCGACGAGTCGGCGCAGGCGGGTGTGGTCCGGCGGGTCGATGTTGAGCAGATGCGTCATCAGCTCGGCCTTGCGCTCGCCGGGGATGCCGGTCTTGCCCTTGGCGTGGGCGGGCTCGGAGTGGTGGGCCGGGTTCTTGCTGAGCCGCTGGTCCGCGAGGGCTTGGCGCGCGTCCGCGTACCGGGTGACCAGCCAGGCCTCCACACCGCTGGGGAGCGTGGTGCGGTGCACGGGGGAGTTCTCGCGCAGCCAGGCGTACGCCGGGTAGGGGTCGGTGGCGAACTCCCAGGTGAAGAGTTCGGGCTGCGGGGGCGGGGGCGGGGGCGTCCCGGGGGCGGGGGTGGCTCCTGCGGATGCGGCTCCTGCGGGGCAGGTCGCGGGCGGCTGGTCTTGCATGCGGTCGACGGTATCCCTCGCCGGGGCGGGCGGGACGTCGCGTACAGGTCCTAGCCGGGGTCCATGCCCGCGTCCAGGCCGGGGCCCAGGATCGGGTCCAGGCCGAGTTCCTTGCCGGTCGGGCGCAGCAGGCCCTTGAGGCGCCGGGTGGCGGAGGCGTCGCCCTCGGCCTCGGCGACGCGGAAGTAGCGGACGGCGAGGTGCTGGTGCACCTGGCCGAGCAGGGCGGCCGCCCCGGCCACGCCCGCGTCGGCGGCGACCGTCAGGTGGGGGACCGCTTCCGTGTACGCGACGCGGACGGCGAGGAGGTGGCCGAGGCGGCCCGCGGCGCGGGCGTTCCCCCGGTCCGCGGCCCCGCGGAACCAGTCCTCGGCGGCCTCCGTGTCCCCCTCGTCCTCGGCAAGCAGGCCGAGCCACATCATGGCCTGTGCGTCCCCGCCCGCGGCGCGGGGCGTGAAGGCCAGCCGAAAGGTCGCCACCAGGGCGTTCGACTCGTCCCGGTCGTGTGCGGCCAGGTCCTCGATCGCGCGGATCCACACGCGATCCGGCACCATCGGGCCCGTGCGGTCCGCGTCCGCGACCAGCGAGCCGTACGCCCGCCAGGTGCCGGGCCACTCCCCCGGTACGAGCAGGCCGGTCACACCGTGCCGGGGCGCGGTGGCCCAGGCGAGCGCCTCCTCAAAGGTCTCATCGTCCGGGTCGGCCGCCGTCGGCTCGTACTCCTGGCAGACCTGGCGCAGCAGCTTCGGCGTGCTGCCACGGGTGAGCCCGCACCGCGCGAGGTCGATCGCCGCGCGCACCAGGAGGTGTCCGCGCAGCCGCCCGCCCGCGAGCCGCGCCCTGCGCCACTCCTCCCACAGGTCGGGGCCGAGTGCGAGGAACTCCGTGATGGACAGGTCTCCGCGCCACCGGAGGGCGTCCGTGAAGCGCGGGTCGTCGACCGTCGCGAGCCGCGCAAGCTCCGTCTCGCTCCACTCGGCGGCGACCTCGGCGGTCTGCGCGACGCTCAGCACGCGGGCGCCCGGGTGTTGTCCGAAGCGATGTCTGTCGTACGCCTCGTCGCGCATCGTCGCGAGGACCAGGACGCGGTCGTGGGTGAGCCGGGCGAGGACGCCGGGGGTGCCGGGCTCCGCGAGGTGGCTGTCGAGGTCGTCGAGCCACACGACGTGGGTGCCCGTGGTGTCGCGGTCCCGGAGCTGGTCGGGCAGGTCGCGCAGGTTCGTTCCGCCGCCCGCGACGAAGACCCGGGAGTCCGCCGCGACGCTCGCCCGCAGGGCCGCCCACGCCGTGGAGGTCTTTCCGGAGAGGGGCGGGCCCGTGACGATGACGAGTCCGCCGTGGTGCGCGGCCTGCCGCAGGAGGACGGACAGCTCGTCGTCGCAGTCCCTGATGACGTAGGGGGGCAGGGCTTTGGCACTGGCGAAGCGGCGGGTGGGGCGCACGCCGAGGCCCAGGCGGCGCAGCTGGTCGACGCGGGGCCAGTGGTCGGCGGGGGCGGTGTGCGGGGGTACGAGCGGGGCGGGCGGGGTGTTGACGGTGAGGGAGTGGATGGAATGGGCCTGGACGACGGCGCTCTGGGTGCCGCCGGTGACGGTGTTGTGTGCGGCGGGCGGGGCGTCGGCGTCCTTCTTGACCGCAGCCGCAGCCTCGGTCTCGGTCTCGGTCTCGGTCTCGGTCTCGGTCTCGGTCTCGGTCTGCTGGGCGGTGTACCAGGCGGGGGGCGTGTAGTCGATCGCGAAGTGCTGGGTGATGTCGACCGCGCCGGGGTCGTGAGCCAGGTCGGCCAGGACGAGACGGAGACGGCCCTCCCGCAGCTGCCCACCGGTACGGAGGCACTCGTACAGCGCCCCCGTCCAGATCGCCCGCAGTCTCGTCTGGTCGGCGCCCGGACGCGTCGCGCGTGTCCTGTCGTTGTCGAGGTCGGTGTCGACCTCCACACGGCGCGAGTCCCGGAAGAAGGGCAGAAACCCTTGCCGAGCCCTCCGCCAGCGGCGGACGTCCCCCGACATCGCCGCCACGAGGACCTCGGCCGCCTCGACGGCCAGCACCTCCAAGTCCGTTGCCACACAAGCCCCCACGCCCGTCGAACCACCCGAGGGGGCAACCGTACTAAGCCCCCGCCCCCTCCGCCGCCCGCACCGCGTCCCGGTAGGCCCGTGCGGCCGCGCGGAGGGCCGCCTCCGGGTCGATGCCGTCGGACTCGGCCCGCAGGGCCAGGGCGAGCAGTTCGTAGCCGACGCCGTCCCCGGCGGGCACGTCCACCTCAAGTCCCGCCGTGCGCACGCGCGATGCCAGCTTCGCGGCCAGGGCAAGGCCCGGCTGGCCGAGCGGGATGCCCTCGGTGACCGAGGTGCGCTGCTTCTCCTCCGCCTTCGTGCGCAGCCAGTGCGCCTTGACGTCCTCCGGGGTCCGCGCCGTGTCGTCGCCGAAGACGTGCGGATGGCGGTGGATGAGCTTCTCGACGATGCCGCCCGCGACGTCGTCGACGGAGAAGGGCTCGTCCTCCTCGTCCGGGCCGCCCTCCTCGGCGATCCGCGCGTGGAAGACGACCTGGAGCAGGACGTCGCCGAGCTCCTCGCGCAGCTCGTCCCTTTCGCCCTCCTCGATCGCCTCGACCAGCTCGTACGCCTCCTCGATCCCGTACTTCGCGAGGCTCTTGTGCGTCTGCTGCGAGGACCAGGGGCACTCGACGCGGATGCGGTCCATCACCTGGACCAGGTCGAGCAGGCGGGCGCCCGGCAGGTCGTACGAGGCGGGCAGGAGCTCCAGGTCCGGCATGGCGACCCGGCCCGAGCCCGCGAGCCCGGCCAGGCCGTCGGTGAGGGCGCGGTCGCCCTCGGCGCCGACGACGACCAGGACCGTGCGGCCGCCCGCGCAGGCGTCCACCAGCTCCTGCGCGGTGGGCGCCGTCCGCGCCACGCGCACGCCCGCCTCGCGCAGATACGGCAGCTGGGGGTGGTCCGCGTCGGCGCACAGCACCTCGTCGGCCCCGTGCAGCGCCTGCCAGGCGGGCCAGGACAGCAGGCCGGGCGCGACGCGGTGGCTGGTGGTCAGCAGGATGACGCGGCCGACGGGGGCGGCGGCCGGGGGCGTGGTGTCGGTATCGGTCTGGTTCACCTGTCGAACGTAACCCAGGCCGCCGACAGCGCCCCGGCCCCTCCGCCGTACGCCCTTACCCTCTGCCCTCCGCTACGCCCGCTGCTCCTGCGCGGCCCCGCCCCCGGAGACCTCGCGCAGCCACGGCGTCTTCGTGTCCGTGCGCTTGTTCTTGTCGACGTCCCAGGTGCCGTAGCGCGGGTTCAGGTCGATGTCGAGCTTCTTCGAGGCGCCGGAGAGGGCCTTCCAGAAGACGGCCTGGCCCTGCGGGGAGTTCATGTCCGCGCCCAGCTTGCCCGCGAGCTTCTGCGCCTCGATCTCCGTGCGCAGGCTGTCGTCGAGGCGGTCCGGGGCGACGCTGTACTGCTGCAGCCAGCCCTGCTCCAGGGCCTTGCGGCCGCCGGCCTGCTGTTCGAGGCCGGTCCGCATCGTCTGGATGTCGCGGCGCGTGACGCTCACCCCGGCGTCGGTGGCCGCGCGGTGCAGGACCTTGTCCAGGACCATCGTGTGCAGCGTGCTGCGGGTGAGGCCGCCGGACTTGGCGATGGCCTGCGAGTACTGCGCGTCGTCGGGGACGGCGGCACGCTGCGCCTCGCGCACCTCGTTCACCCGGCCCTCCAGCTGCGCGACCGTGATGCGGTCACCGCCGACGACGGCCGCGGCGCCTGGGTGGGCCTTGCTGCCGCAGGCGGTCAGGAGGGGGGCCGCGGCGATCACGGCCGCGGTGAGGGTGAGCGTGGTGCGACGACGGCGGTGCAAGGAAGCCTCCCGAGGAGATTGTGCGGCGGTGCACAAAGTCTTGCGGTGATCGATGGTAGGCAGTGGCCGTCCTGTCGGCCAGCCATTCGACACCTATTCGACCAACGATTTCCCGGGAGTTGGGGCACCCATCAGGTTGGGGCGCTCCTCAGGTCGGGCCATCCCTCACGCCTTGTGCCGCACGGTACGCGTCCCGCGGGGTGGGCGGTGTCTTTCTTTTCTGCGGGGCCGTGGGGGCTGGGCGCGCAGTTCCCCGCGCCCCTGGGGAGGGCCCTTCGGGCCTCGTCAGCGGGCGTGGAAGCGGGGTGGGGCCTGGGTGGGGGCCGGGCCTGAGGGGAGGGGTTCGTCGGGGCAGGCGGTCAGGACCTTCTTCATCGCGTCGCGTTCCGCGCCGGTCACCCACACCCCGTACTTCTTCTTCACCGCCACCTGGCCCGCCACGTACGTGCACCGGTACGCCTTGTTCGGCGGGAGCCACGTCGCCGTGTCGCCGTCGCTCTTGCCGCGGTTGGTGCCCGCGTCGACGGCGAGGAGGTTGAGCGGGTCGTTGGCGAAGGCGATGCGCTTGCCCGGCTCCCACCGGAAGGCACCCTTCTGCCAGGCGTCCGAGAGGGCCACGAGGTGGTCGATGTCGACCTGGCTGCTGCCGCGGCGGAACGTCACGTCCTTGCCCGTGTACGGGTCGGGCGCGAGCCTCCCGGACGCCACCCGGCACGCGCCGCCCTGGTACCGGACGTCCGTCAGGTCGCGCTTGAGGATGTCGTCCCGGGTCGGGCAGCGGTTGGAGTCGGTGTCGGCCCAGGCCGTGCCGAACCTGCCGCGGTCGTAACCGGTCTTCGGGGCGCGGCCCTTGACGGTGAGCGTGTCGACGGAGGCCAGCGCGGAGCCCTTGCCCGCCGCGGTCCCGCCGGCGCCCTCCTTGCCCGCCGGGTCGTCGGAGTCGAGCTCGCAGCCGGTGAGCAGTACGGGGACGGCGGCCAGGGCGAGCAGGGCGGAAACGGTACGCCGGTTCAGGCGGTTCCGCCGATTCAGCCGGTTCAGGCGGTTCCGCCGGTTCAGCCGGTTCACCGCACTGCCACCGTGTCGCCGAGGGCGATCGGCGCGGGCGCCAGCATCTCCGTGTGGATGCCGATGCACATGCCGCGGGCGGCGGTGAGCGTCTTGAGGACGCGGTTGTCCGTGGGGAGGCCGGGCTGGGCCTGGGTGACCATGACGCAGCGCTTGACGCGTTGAACGGCACGCAGCCGCAGGGGCTCCGCGCCGCCCCGGCCGCCGCCGATGACGATCTCGCGACCCACCCAGTCCTCCTCGATCCAGGGCTCGTCGGTCTCCACGACGATGTTCTTGCGCAGCCGTCGTACGTCGACGGGGTCGGCGTCGCCGAGCAGATCGCCGAGCGCGCGGAGCGACGCGGTGCCGATGAGGGAGACGGCGGAGACGTCCTTGTGGCTCGACTCGCCCTCCCTGACCAGCTCCACGCCCTCGCCGAAGCGCTCGGGGATGCGCGGGTCGCCGGGCCGCAGCGTGGCGCCGTCCGGCGCGGTGATCACGGGCTGCCCGTCCTCGTCGTACGTGGCGTAGTGCTCGAGGAGTCCGGGGGTGCGGCGGAAGCGGGCGTGGTTCTTGCCGCTGCCGAGCTTGCCGTCGGCGTAGCGCAGGGCCCACTCCCGGTCGCCGACGACGCCGCGCGGGCCGAAGACGAGCCGTTCGTGCTCCTCGCCCAGCATCGACTTCACCGGAAACCGGCGCAGACCCACGACCTTGAGCGTCACGGCGCTCTCCCCTCCCCTGGGCGAACTCTGGCGGCCCCCACGGTAGCGGCCGACTGATCCAGACCACGCGACCGGCCGCCCCCGGTCCACCACCCCCCGCGATTACCCCCGCGTACAGGAATTCCTCGCCGCCCGGATGGCCGGGGACACCGCCCGTATGACGGAGCTCTTCGCCGACGACGTCGACTGGCTGCTCGCCGAGAACCCCGTCGTCCCGTGGCTACGCCCCCGTTCCACCGGCGCCGAATGCGCCGCCCAGGCCGCGGAGATGGCGGAGCACACCATCCCCGAGGAAGCCCACGCCGCCGTCGACGCCTTCCTGGTCGACGGCGCCGACGCCGTCCTGCCGGGCCACGTATCGGGCCTGTCGGTCGCGGCGGCGTGCACCCCCGCGACCTGACGGCTGCCGCGCAGCCACACAGCCGCGCAGCCGCGCAGCCGCGCTACGAACCCAGGATCGACGTCAGGAACTCGCCGACCCAGCCGAGCAGTTCGCGTCCGACCAGCGGCTTTCCGCCGACCTTCGCGGTCTTCGGGCGCGGTACGAGGATCTGGTGCGCGGTCGGCTTGATGACCGTTCCGGGGTAGAGCCGCTTCAGCCTGAGCTCCTGCGATTCGCGCAGGTCCACCGGTGCGAAGCGGATGTTGTTGCCTTGCAGGACGATCTCGCCGACCTCGCAGGCGCGGGCGAGCATCCGCAGACCCGCGACGAGGAGCAGGTTCTCGACCGGCTCCGGCAACTTGCCGTAGCGGTCGGTGAGTTCCTCGCGGACGGCCTTGACGTCCTCCTCCGTCGTGGCGGAGGCGATGGCGCGGTAGGCCTGCAGGCGCAGGCGCTCGCCGGGCGCGTAGTCGTGCGGGACGTGGGCGTCGACCGGGAGCTCGATCTTGACCTCCAGCGGCGGCTCCTCCTCCACCCCGCCCTCCAGGGACGCGCGGTAGTCCGCCACCGCCTCGCCGACCATGCGGACGTAGAGGTCGAAGCCGACGCCCGCGATGTGGCCCGACTGTTCGCCGCCCAGGAGATTGCCCGCGCCGCGGATCTCCAGGTCCTTCATCGCCACATACATGCCCGCGCCCATCTCCGTGTGCTGGGCGATCGTCGCGAGGCGCTCGTGGGCGGTCTCGGTGAGGGGCTTCTCCGGCGGATAGAGGAAGTACGCGTAACCGCGCTCGCGGCCACGGCCCACGCGCCCGCGCAGCTGGTGCAGCTGGGAGAGGCCGAAGTTGTCGCCGCGCTCGACGATCAGGGTGTTGGCGTTGGAGATGTCGATGCCGGACTCGACGATCGTCGTCGAGACGAGCACGTCGAACTTCTTCTCCCAGAAGTCCACCACCACTTGTTCCAGGGCCTGTTCCGACATCTGGCCGTGGGCGGTGGCGATGCGGGCCTCGGGGACGATGTCGCGGAGCCTCGCCGCCGCGCGGTCGATGGACTCCACCCGGTTGTGGATGTAGAAGACCTGGCCCTCGCGCAGGAGTTCACGGCGGACCGCCGCGCCGATCTGCTTCTCCTCGTACGGGCCGACGAAGGTGAGGACCGGGTGGCGCTCCTCGGGCGGCGTGGTGATCGTCGACATCTCGCGGATGCCGGTGACCGCCATTTCGAGCGTACGGGGGATGGGGGTGGCCGACATCGTCAGGACGTCGACGTTGGCGCGGAGCTTCTTCAGCTGCTCCTTGTGCTCGACGCCGAAGCGCTGCTCCTCGTCGACGATGACCAGGCCCAGGTCCTTGAACTTGGTCTCGGAGGAGAAGAGGCGGTGCGTGCCGATGACGATGTCCACCGCGCCCTCCCGCAGCCCTTCGAGGGTCGCCTTGGACTCCGTCTCCGTCTGGAAGCGGCTCAGCGCCTTCACGCTGACCGGGAACTGCGAGTACCGCTCGGAGAACGTGCCGAAGTGCTGCTGGACGAGGAGGGTGGTGGGGACGAGGACCGCGACCTGCTTGCCGTCCTGCACCGCCTTGAACGCGGCGCGGACCGCGATCTCCGTCTTGCCGTAGCCGACGTCGCCGCAGATCAGGCGGTCCATCGGGACCGTCTTCTCCATGTCCTCCTTGACCTCGGCGATCGTGGTGAGCTGATCGGGCGTCTCCACGTAGGGGAAGGCGTCCTCCAGCTCGCGCTGCCAGGGGGTGTCGGGGGCGAAGGCGTGGCCGGGGGCGGCCATCCGCGCGGAGTAGAGCTTGATGAGGTCGGCGGCGATCTCCTTGACCGCCTTCTTGGCGCGCGCCTTCGTCTTCGTCCAGTCGGCGCCGCCGAGCCGGTGCAGCGTGGGGGCCTCGCCGCCCACGTACTTGGTGATCTGCTCCAGCTGGTCGGTGGGGATGTAGAGGCGGTCGCCGGGCTGGCCGCGCTTGGCGGGGGCGTACTCCACGACGAGGTACTCGCGGGTGGCGCCCTGGACGGTGCGCTGCACCATCTCGATGTACCGGCCGACGCCGTGCTGCTCGTGGACGATGTAGTCGCCGGCCTCCAGGGTCAGCGGGTCGATCGTCTTCCTGCGGCGCGCGGGCATCCGCTGGCCGTCCTTGCCCGCCGCCTTCTGGCCGGACAGGTCGGTCTCGGTGAGCACGGCGAGCTTCAGCGCCGGGTCGATGAAGCCGTAGTCGATCGAGCCGCAGGAGACGTGCACGAGGGAGGGCGTCAGCTCGCCGAGGTCGCCGTCGAGACGCGCCGCGATGCCCTCGCCGCCGAGGACCTCCACGGTGCGGGCGGCGGGGCCGTGGCCCTCGGTGACGTACACGGTGCGCCAGCCGTCGGCGAGCCAGCCCTTGGTGTCGGCGAGGGCCTTCGCGGTGTCGCCGCGGTACGTCTCCGGGGCGTGCATGCCCAGCTTGAGGGTGTGGTCGTCGAGGTCTTCGTCGGCGGCGAAGGGGGACACCGACCACCACATCATGCCGAGGTCACGCGCGTGGTCCCGGACGTCCGCGATGCCCCACAGCGAGGCCGCGCCCACGTCGATCGGGGCGTCGCCGCCGCCCGCCGTCGCCGCCCAGCTGGCCTGGAGGAACTCCTGCGAGGTCGCCACCAGGTCGGCCGCGCGCGTCCGCACCCGCTCCGGGTCGCAGACCACCGACATGGAGCCCTCCGGCAGGACGTCGAGCAGCAGCTCCATGTCGTCCACGAGGACCGGCGCCAGCGACTCCATTCCCTCGACCGCGATGCCCTCGGCGATCTTCCCGAGCAGCTCGCCCAGCTCCGGGTGGAGCTCGGCGAGGGCCGCGGCCCTCTCGCGCACGTCGTCGGTGAGCAGCAGCTCACGGCAGGGCGGCGCCCACAGGCCGTGCTCGGCGACTTCGAGGGAGCGCTGGTCGGCGACCTTGAAGTACCGGATCTCCTCGACGTCGTCGCCCCAGAACTCCACGCGCAGCGGATGTTCCTCGGTGGGCGGGAAGACGTCGAGGATGCCGCCCCGTACGGCGAACTCGCCACGCTTCTCGACCAGCTCGACCCGGGAGTACGCCGCTGCCGCGAGCGCCTCGACCGTCTCGTTCAGGTCGACGGTCTCACCCGTGCGCAGCGCCACGGGCTCCAGCTCGCCCAACCCCTTGACCTGCGGCTGGAGCACCGAGCGGACCGGCGCGACGACCACCGAGACCGGGCCGGTCTCCGGGTCGTCCGTACGGGGGTGGGCGAGGCGGCGCAGCACGGCGAGGCGGCGGCCGACCGTGTCGGAGCGGGGCGAGAGCCGCTCGTGCGGGAGCGTCTCCCACGAGGGGTACTCGGCGATGCCGTCCGGCGGCAGGATGGTGCGCAGCGCGGCGGCCAGATCCTCCGCCTCGCGGCCGGTGGCCGTCACGGCGAGGACGGTGCGGCCGGACTCGCGGGCCAGCGCCGCCACCGCGAAGGGGCGGGCCGCGGGCGGCCCGACCAGGTCGACGTGCATGCGGTGACCGTCGGTCGCGGCCTTGGCCGCTTCGGCGAGTGCCGAGTCCTTGACGACAGCGTCGAGCAGACCGTGCAGGCTCATTAAGGCTTTCCGTCCAGATAACCGGAGTGGGTGGGCAACGCGAACCGCCCGGCACGTCACACGGGCCGGGGGTCTCCAGCGTACGACTCCGGGCTGATCGGCGCGGCCCGGCGCCGCGCGCGGCTCCCGCACCATGTCCGGAAAACGCCTGGCCGGAAATTTTCGGCGCGCCGTGTAAACCGGACGTGTGCGCCAGGAGTACTTCCTTCGAGAGCCACCGTCGCACCGCACGTATCAGGAGCCCCCTTGACCGACGAGGAGTTCGAAGCGTTCTACGCGCACTCCGTGAGACCGCTGGTCGGGCAGGTGTATCTGATGACGGGCGACCTCCACGAGGCGCAGGACGTGGTCCAGGAGGCCTTCGTGCGAGCCTGGTCACGCCGGTCCCGGCTCGAACGCGACGCCGGGCCCGACGCGTGGGTCAGGACCGTCGCCTGGCGGCTCGCCGTCAGCCGGTGGCGGCGGCGCGGGCGGACCGCGGACGCCTGGCGGCTCCACCACGGGGAGCGCGCGGACGCCGTGCCCGCCCCTGATCCGGGCACCATCGCCCTGGTCGCCGCGCTGCGCAGGCTCTCCGAGCGGCAGCGCAGGGTGGCCGTTCTGCACTACGTGTGCGATCTGTCCGTGCAGCAGGTCGCCGCGGAGACCGGGCTCGCGGCCGGGACCGTGAAGTCCCATCTGTCCCGTGCCAGGGCGGCGCTCGCGCCGCATTTCGACGACGCGCCCACCTCGGAGGAGCACCGTGACTGAGTCCCAGTCCCCGGCCGACGACAGCCTCGCCGTCGCGCTGAAGCGGGCCGCGGAATCGGGCGGCCGACGCGCGTCGCCGGTGCCGTGCGGGCAGGTGGCGGTGCGTGGCGCCCGTCGCAGACGCCGGACGTACGCGGTGGCCGCGGCGCTCGCCGTCTGCCTGGTCTCCGGCGGCGCGGCCCTCGCAGCGGCGCAGCTCGGCAAGGGGGGCGCTCCGGTCGGGCCCGCGGTGCCGCCGAGCCCCACGAAGTCGGCCTCCCTGCCGGAGTCGTCCTCCTCCCGCACCGACCGGACACCGTCCGGGGACCGGTCGCCATCCGGGCACCGGTCGCCGCCGCCGACCGCTACCCCGACCCTGACGGCGACCCCGACCGCGTCACCCTCGACAGTGGTGTCCTCGGCATCGAAGCCCTCGTAGATCCTTGTAGACCCGTCCCCCGTCGCCCCGTCCGCTCTCCCACCAGAAAGCCACCCCATGCCAGGAGCCAAGACCGACGCCACCGCCCCGGAGCGTGCCGACGAGCTCATACCGGGGCGGGACCGGGCAGACGGCGTGCCCGCTCCCGCGCCCGGCCCGCACACCGCGCACACCGCGCACACCGGGGCCCGGACCACACTCTGGGACCGCGCGCCCCTCCTCCTCGCGGCCGCGCTGGCCGTCGCCTACGCCGTGGTGTCCATCTGCCGCTACCGGCGTCTGGAGAGCCGCTCCTGGGATCTCGGGATCTTCGAGCAGGCCGTGCGCGCGTACGCGCACCTCCAGACTCCGGTCGCCGATCTCAAGGGGCCGGGGGCGAACATCCTCGGCGACCACTTCAGCCCCGTCACCGCCCTCCTCGCGCCCTTCTACCGCGTCTTCCCGTCACCGCTCACGCTGCTCGTCGCGCAGGCGCTGCTCGTCGCGGTCTCCGTCGTGCCCGTCACGCGCGCCGCGACCCGGCTCCTGGGGCGGGCGTCGGGGCTCGGCGTTGGGGTCGCGTACGGGTTGTCGTGGGGGATCCAGCGCGCCGTCGACTTCGACTTCCACGAGATCTGCTTC
This sequence comes from Streptomyces sp. NPDC046465, assembly GCF_040646035.1. Classification (NCBI taxonomy): domain Bacteria; kingdom Bacillati; phylum Actinomycetota; class Actinomycetes; order Kitasatosporales; family Streptomycetaceae; genus Streptomyces; species Streptomyces sp. NPDC046465. The sequence goes on along the minus strand of NZ_JBEYZK010000013.1, from coordinate 171,688 downwards.
GCCGTGCCGCTGATCGCCTTCTCCCTGGAGGCGCTCCTTCGGCACCGCTGGCGGGCCGCCCTCCTCTGGGCGCTGCCCCTCGTCCTCGTCAAGGAGGACCTGGGGGCGACCCTCGCGGCCATCGCCGTGGTCGTGGCGATCCGGTGCCGCCGCACCGACCCGAAGGCGATGCCCTACGCCCTCGGGGTCGCCGCCTTCGGCGCGGTCGCCACCGCGGTCACCCTCACCCTGGTCATCCCCGCCTTCAACTCGGTCGGCGGGTACGACTACTGGAACAAGGTCGGGGACGCGGGCGGCGCCGCCGGGGTGTTCGACGGCTTCGGCATCAAGCTGCGCACGCTGCTCTGGCTGCTCCTGCCCACCACGGGACTGCTCGCCCTGCGCTCGCCGCTGCTCCTGATCGCGCTCCCCACCCTCGGCTGGCGCTTCGTCTCCGCCGACGACCACTACTGGGGCACGGACTGGCACTACAGCGCCGTCCTGATGCCGGTCATCCTGCTCGCCCTGGCCGATGCCGCCGCCTCCGCGCGCCGCAGCGGCAGGCCGTGGCTGCGCCGGTACGCGGAGCGGCTCCCGGCCCTCGCCGCCGTCGCCGCGCTCGCCCTCACCACGTCCCTGCCGCTCGCGGCCCTCACCGAGTCGGCGACGTACGAGAAGAGCAAGCAGGTCACCGCCGTGGAGCGGATGCTGGAGCGCGTCCCTGACGGCGCCACGGTGGAGGCGAACATCGGGCCGCTCAGCAGGCTGACCTCCCGGGCCCGGGTCTTCTGGACGGGCTCGGCCCGCCCGGTCGTCCCCGCGTACGTCGCCCTCGATGTCCGGGACGGCTGGACGAAGGACCCGGTCGGGTACGCGAACAACCTGCATCCGGGCGCCCGTTACGTCCTTGAGGACGTCGCCTACGGGTACGTGCTGCTGCGCAGGGACTGAGAGCCTGCCTTCGACGGTGTGGGGCCCGGACAGCAATCGGCCCCGGCGAGCGCTGCTCCGCGCGCTCCCCGGGGCCGGTTCCCCCGCTCCCCCGTGGCGGTGGCTCTTCGGTGGTGACGGCTATTCGGTCGTGACGGCCACTCGGTCGTGACGGCTATTCGGTGGCGATGGCGTTGAGGACGTTCATCCGGCCGGCCCGGAAGGCCGGGACCAGCGCCGCGAACAGGCCCACGAACGCCGACCCGACGAAGACCGCGATGATCGTCGGCCACGGGATCTCCAGGACCTTCAGGCCCTCCAGGGCGAGGAGCTTCTGGGCGGTCGCTCCCCAGCCCATCCCGAGGCCGAGGCCGAGCAGCGCGCCGAAGAGGGCGATGACCACCGACTCCATGCGGATCATGCGGCGCAGCTGGCGGCGCGAGAGGCCGATGGCCCGCATCAGTCCGATCTCCCGGGTGCGCTCCACCACCGAGAGGGCCAGGGTGTTCACCACTCCGAGGACCGCGACGATGATGGCGAGCCCGAGCAGGCCGTAGACCATGTTCAGGAGCTGTCCGACCTGGTCCTTCAGCGTCTGCTTGAAGTCGGTCTGGTCCATCACCTTGTACTGCGGGTACTTCTCCAGGGAGTGCTTCAGGGACGCGTACGCGGCGTCCTCCTGGCCCTTGGCGGCCGTCGCGAACATCATGTCGTTCTGCGGGAGCCGGTCGGCGGGCACGTACTTCTGCAGGGTCGTGATGTTCGTGTACATCGCGCCGTTGTCGAGGGTGCCGTCGTCCTTGGTGACGGCGGCCAGCCTCAGCCGGGCCGTCCTGCCGTGCTCGAAGGCGACCTTCAGCTCGTCGCCGACCTTGAGGCCGTGCTTCTTCGCGAACTTGTCGCCGACCGACATGGCGTTCTTCCCGTACGCGGCGGACAGTTCACCGGCGACCGTCTCGCGGCGCAGGTCCTTGGCGTAGGTCGGGTCGGCGGCGCTCAGGCCGATGCCGTCCACCTTCTTGCCGCCGGGCGTGGTCAGGTCCGCGTCGATCTGCTTCAGGCGGGTGACGTGGCCGATGTGCTGGGCGCGTCCCAGGGACTTCTCGGCCTTGGCGGTGATCGAGATGCCGGGCTGGGTGGGCTGGACGATGAAGTCCGCGCCGACCGACTTGTCGAGCTCGTCGGTGGCCGACGCGATCATCGAGGAGCCGACGACGGAGAGGCAGGCGACCAGGGCGAGGCCGATCATCAGGGCCGCGCCGGTGGCGCCGGTGCGGCGCGGGTTGCGCAGGGCGTTGCGCTCGGCCATCCGGCCGACCGGGCCGAACGCCCGCAGCAGCACCGCGCTGATGACGCGGACGACGCCGGAGGCGAGCACCGGGCCGATGACGACAAAGCCGATGAGGGTGAGGACGACGCCGCCGCCCAGGAAGAGGGAGCCCTGCGAGGCCTTGTCGGCCTGCGAAGCGGCGTAGAGGGCGGCGCCGCCCGCGCCGGTGAGGACCAGGCCGAGGACGGCGCGCAGCGCGCTCGCCCGGCCGTCGGCCGGGGTGCCCGCGTCGCGCAGTGCGGCCATCGGCGAGACCTTGCCCGCCCGTCGTGCGGGGAGGTAGGCGGCGAGGACGGTGACGACGATGCCGAGGACCATGCCGACCACGGGCGTCGTCCAGCTGACGGTGAGGTCGCCGGTGGAGAGCTCCATGCCCATGCCGGACATCAGCTTCATCAGGCCCACGGCGAGGCCGATGCCCGCGCCGACGCCGAGGATCGAGCCGAACACGCCGAGCAGCAGGGCTTCGACGAGCACGGAGCGGTTGACCTGCTTGCGGCTGGAGCCGATGGCGCGCATCAGGCCGATCTCGCGGGTGCGCTGGGCGACCAGCATCGAGAAGGTGTTGATGATGAGGAAGATGCCGACGAGGAAGGCGATCCCGGCGAAGCCGAGCATCGCGTACTTCATGATGTCGAGGAAGCTGCCGACGGAGTCGCGGTTGTCGTCCGTGGTCTCCTTCTGCGTCTTGACGTCGTACGCGGCCTTGCCCAGGGCCGTCGTGACGTCGGCCTTCAGCCGGGTGTCGCTGACGCCCGCGTCGGCGGTGAGGTTGACGTGCGTGAACCGGCCCGTGGTGCCGAGCAGTTCGCGCTGCGCGGTCGCGGTGTCGAAGTAGAAGATCGCGGCGCCGGGGTTGGTCACCTTGAAGGTGGCGATGCCGGAGATCTTCGCGGTGTGGTCGCCGCTGGCGGCGATGGTGCGGAGCTCGTCACCGATCCCCAGGTGGTGCTTGTCCGCGGTGTCGGCGTCGACCATCACGTCGGTGGGGCCGCGCGGGGCGTGGCCGGAGGTGATGTCCATCGAACGCAGGTCGTTGTGCGTCCAGTTGCCCGCGATCGTCGGGCCGCCGCTGGTGGGGCCCACGTTCTTGTTCCTGGCGTTGACGACGGTGACGCTCTGGCTGCTGACGGAGCCCTCGGCCGTCTTGACGCCCTTGGTCTTCCTCGCCTGCTCCACGACGGAGGCGGGCAGCGACTCGGGCTTGCCGCTGCGCGGCGTGTCGCCCGCGTCCTCGGCGGACTTGGGGCTGACCGTCACATCGGCGGAGGTGGCGGCGAAGAGCTTGTCGAAGGTGGTGCTCATGGTGTCGGAGAAGACGAGCGTGCCGCAGACAAACGCCACCGACAGGACGACGGCCACCGCGGAGAGCGCCATGCGCCCCTTGTGCGCGAAGAAGTTGCGCATCGAGGTCTTGAGGACGGTCATGACGTACGGCCCCGGGCGTCGAAGGAGGGGGCCTGGGGGCGTCCCCCGGAAAAGCGCAGCATGCGGTCGAGGACCTGGTCGGCGGTCGGGTGGTGCATCTCGTCGACGATCCGGCCGTCGGCGAGGTACAGGACGCGGTCCGCGTACGAGGCGGCGACCGGGTCGTGCGTGACCATCACGATGGTCTGACCGAGCTCGGTCACCGAGCGGCGCAGGAAGCCCAACACCTCGGCGCCCGCCCGGGAGTCGAGGTTTCCGGTCGGCTCGTCGCCGAAGATGATCTCGGGGCGGGAGGCGAGCGCGCGGGCCACGGCGACGCGCTGCTGCTGGCCGCCGGAGAGCTCGGTCGGGCGGTGCTTGAGGCGCCCGGCCAGGCCCACGGTCTCCACGACCTGGTCGAGCCAGGCCCGGTCGGGCTTGCGGCCCGCTATGTCCATCGGGAGCGTGATGTTCTCGATGGCGTTCAGGGTCGGCAGCAGGTTGAACGCCTGGAAGATGAAGCCGATCCGGTCCCGGCGCAGCTTCGTGAGCTTCTTGTCCTTGAGGCCGGTGATCTCGGTCTCGTCCAGGTGGATCTGCCCGCCGCTGACGGTGTCGAGGCCCGCGAGGCAGTGCATCAGGGTGGACTTGCCGGAGCCGGAGGGCCCCATGATCGCGGTGAACTGGCCGCGGGCGATGTCCACGTCGATGTGGTCGAGCGCGACGACGCGGGTCTCCCCGGAGCCGTACGCCTTCACGACCTGGCGCGCTCGCGCCGCCACGGCCGTGCGCCCTCCAGTGCCCCCGTGCCTGGGTGTTGCCACAGCCGTTGTCACGGTAATTCTCCTATGTCGGTCATCCGGCGAGCCGAGTCGGTACGCGGCGCGCTCTCGCGCTTCAGTCTGGTGTGCTGCCGGGCCCCGGCGCGCTGGTGCTCAGCGCAGTCTTTTCGGGGGGAAAACCCCACCATCGCCGGTGTGGTTCTCCGCTCCGCCGGTGTGGTTCTCCGCTCCGGCGGGGCGGGTCGTCCGAGCCGGCCCCGTGCCCGGCTCGTAAAGCAAATCTAAGGACCGTCGCGGCCCGCCTCATCCTCCGGCGGGACGAACGGTCCCCAGTCCGTTGTACGGAGATACCCCTAGGGGATCTCCACCCGCCGGTGGAGCCCGGCTCAGGGTCGCCTCCACCCCTCCGTCCACCCTGCCCTTGGGCTCGCCCGGGTGAGAAGGTGACCCGCAGCAACCAGTTGCAGGGGGAAGGAAGTTCCGTGGGCACCCAGGACGCGATACGCGGCAGGGGCGCGGTCGTCGCCGCGCTCATGCTCGCCATGGCGCTGGCCGCCGTCGACGCCACGATCGTGTCGACCGCGGTCCCGCAGATCGTGGGCGCGCTCGGCGGCTTCTCGATCTTCTCCTGGCTCTTCTCCGGCTACCTCCTCGCGGCCACCGTCACCCTGCCCCTCTACGGCAAGCTCTCCGACACCTTCGGCCGCAAGCCCGTCCTCATCGCGGGCTGCGTCCTGTTCCTGCTCGGCTCCACGCTCTGCGCGCTCGCCTGGAACATGGAGTCGCTCATCGCCTTCCGCGTCGTCCAGGGCCTTGGCGGCGGCGCCGTCCAGGGCACCGTGCAGACCCTCGCCGCCGACCTGTACCCCCTCAAGGAACGCCCCAAGATCCAGGCCAAGTTGTCCACGGTGTGGGCCACGTCGTCCGTCGCGGGCCCCGCGCTCGGCGGCTTCATCGCCTCGTACGCGGACTGGCGCTGGATCTTCCTGATCAATCTGCCCATCGGGGCGGTGGCGCTCTGGCTCATCGTGCGCCACCTGCACGAACCCGCGCGGGAGACCGTGCCGCGCGGCCCGGTCGACTGGCCGGGCGCGCTCGCCGTCTTCGCCTGCGGCGGCACGCTCCTGACCGCCCTCGTCCAGGGCGGCGTCGCCTGGGACTGGCTGTCGGCGCCCTCCCTCGGCCTGTTCGCCGCCGGGCTCGCGCTGATCGCCCTCGTGGTCCTCGTCGAACGCCGGGCCGCCGAACCGATCATCCCCGGCTGGGTCTGGCGCAGGCCCACCATCGCCGCGGTCAACCTCGCCCTCGGCGCGCTCGGCCTTCTGATGGTCGCGCCCACCGTCTTCCTTCCCACGTACGCCCAGTCCGTCCTCGGACTCGCCCCGGTCGCCGCCGGGTTCGTGCTCTCCGTGATGACGCTGAGCTGGCCGGTCTCCGCGGCGCTCAGCCAGCACGTGTACCGAAGGATCGGCTTCCGCAACACCGCCGTCACCGGCATCTCCGCCGCCGCGCTCCTCCTCTTCGCCTTCCCGCTGCTGCCCTACCCCGGCACCGCCTGGCAGCCCGCCCTGCTCATGCTGCTGCTCGGCGCGGCCCTCGGCCTCTTCCAACTGCCGCTGATCGTCGGCGTCCAGTCCACCGTCGGCTGGGCCGAGCGCGGCACGGCCACCGCCTCCGTCCTGTTCTGCCGCCAGATCGGCCAGACGCTGGGCGCCGCCCTGTTCGGCGCGGTGGCCAACGGCGTGCTGAGCGCGCGGCTCGGCGGGTCGGGATCCCTCGACTCGGTGGCGCGCGTCCTGGACGATCCCGGGTCGGTGGCCGACCCGGAGCGGCTGCGGCGGGCCGTGGACTCGGCGGTCGACTCCGTGTACCTGGGGGCGGGGTGCGCCGCGCTGGTGGCCCTGGGCGTGCTGCTCCTCCTGGCACCGCGGCGCTTCCCGGTGCTCACGGAGCAGCAACTCGGCTCTCAGCAGGATCAGTTGTCACCCACGCAACCGTCCGACTGAGCGGTTTGCCGAAAACTCCACACGTCGGCGCTACTTGCGAGTAACGTCTCGGCTCCTCTCGCTCCCTGCGGTCCGCACGACGACGGACCGGAAGCCGCGCAAGGAGAACCGGGATGACCCACCCTCCGTACGACCCACCTGCCCCGCCGCCATCACACGAGCCGCATGAGCCGTACGAGTCGCATGAGCTGTACGAGTCGCATGAGCCGTACGAGCTGTTCGAGTCGCATGAGCCGTACGTGCCGTACAGCCCGCATGAGCCGTGCGAGCCGCGCCTCACCTACCCCTGGCAGCCACCGCCCCCGCCCCCACCTGCCCCCGCGCCCCGCCTCCCCCGCCACCCGGCGCCCGGCCGCCACAGCGACCTGCGCAAGCTGCGCGGCGCCTACCGCCGCCAGCGCCGGGTCGCCACCCTCACCGCGCTCGGCTACTTCACGCTCTTCCTCGTCCTGTCCGCCCTCGCGCCGTCCTTCATGACCGGCACGTTCTCCGGCGGCCTCTCCACCGGCCTGCTGCTCGGCCTCTGCCAGCTGCCCGTCACCTGCCTCGCCCTCGTCCTGTACGAGTGCACGGCCCGCCGCCGCCTCGACCCGCTGTCCGAACGGCTGCGCCGCCAGTACGGGCCCGCCGCCGACCGGGCCGATACGGAAGGGGGCCGGCCGTGAGCGAGGAGGCGCAGACCATGTCCGTGGTGGCCTTCACCGCCGTGGCCACGCTCACGCTGCTGCTCTGCGTGATGACGGGGCCCGACCGGGAGGACCTCGACGAGTTCTACACCGGCTTCGGCGCCCTCTCGCCGATGCGCAACGGCCTCGCCATCGCGGGCGACTACATCTCGGCGGCCACCGTCCTCGGCACCGGCGGCGTGATCGCCCTCCTCGGATACGACGGCGTGGTCCTCGCCCTGAGCACGGCGCTCTCCCTGACGCTCCTGATGTTCCTGCTGGCCGAACCCCTGCGCAACGCGGGCCGGTTCACCATGGGCGACGTCATGGCGCGCCGCATGCCGGGCCGCGCCGTCCGGATCGCCGCGTGCACGGCCACCATCGCCGCCCTGCTCCCGCTGATGCTGGTCCAACTGGCGGGCGCGGGCGACCTCCTCGCCTTCATCCTCGGCTTCACCGACGACGGCCTGAAGACCGGCTGCATCGTCGCGCTCGGCGCCCTGATGATCAGCTACGCGGCGATCGGCGGCATGAAGGGCACCGCGCTCATCCAGATCCTGAAGATCGTGATGCTGCTCGGCTCCGGCGCGGTGATCGCCGTACTGATCCTGCGCCGCTTCGACTGGGACCCGGGCGCGCTCCTGGCGGCCGCGCGGGACGGCAGCGGGGCGGGACCGGCCTTCCTCCGCTCCGGACTGCAGTTCGCTGACAGCCCCATGCCCCGGCTCGACATGATCAGTTCGGAGCTGACGGTGGTCCTCGGCGGCGCGGCGCTCCCCCACGTCACCATGCGGATGTACACCGCGCGCGACGCCCGCGAGATACGCCGCTCGATGTCCTGGGCCGTCTCCTCGGTGTCCCTCTTCGTCCTGGTCATCACCGTCGTGGGGTTCGGCGCGACCGCGCTGGTGGGCCGGGCCGCGATCACGGAGGACGACCCGCAGGGCAACACCGCCTATCTGCTCGGCTCCCGCGCGGCGTTCGGCGCCCGCACCTCGACCGCCGAGACGCTGCTCTTCACGACGGTCACCACGGCCCTGTTCCTGACCCTGCTCGCCTCGGTGGCGGGCATGATCCTCGCCTGCGCCAACTCCCTGGCCCACGACGTCTTCGCGCACGGCCGCCGTACGCCGTCGCCCCGGTGCGAGATGACGCTGGCCCGCGTCTCCGCACTGGCCATAGGAGTTCCGGCGATCCTCCTCGCGGTCCTGGTCAAGGACCACAACCTCCAGCCCCTCGCCACCCTCTCGTTCTGCCTTGGCGCATCGGCCCTGGCCCCCGCCCTGGTCTACAGCCTCTTCTGGCGCCGCTACACGCGGACGGGCCTGCTCTGCACGCTGCTCGGCGGCACGCTCGGCTCCGCGGTCCTGATGACGGGCACGAACCTGGTCTCCGGCAGCCCCGGCGCCGCCTTCCCCCACCACGACTTCACCTGGTTCCCCTTCACCACCACGGGCCTCGCCTCGATCCCGCTCGGTTTCCTCCTCGGCTGGCTCGGCACGCGCCTTTCGGACCGTGGCGAGGCGCAGGAGCAACGCAGGCAGTACGAGACGGTGGAGGGCTGGATCCTGGCGGGGGCCGCGCGCCGGGGGAAGTAAGCATTTGATGATGGAAAGTCAGACATCCCACAATGTCGCAGGATGTCGCGGTGTTACCGTACTTGTCGGTAACTCTGACGGGTACTCGTCAGAAATGACTCGGGGGTCGCATCGTCATGGGCGTCGTGCCCCCATGACCAAGGAACACATGCACCACAGAACCACCACCAGACTCCTCACGACGGCGACCGCGCTGTCGCTCTCGTTCACGGCCGCCGTCGCGGCGGGCGCCCCGGCGCTCGCCGCCGAGAAGCAGCCGCCGAGCCTCATCGAGATCGCCGGGCGGATCTCCCACTACGCGCACTGCGACGACCTGGGACTCGTCGAGAAGGCGGACTGCCTGCGGGAGTTCACCCGCAAGGCGCTCATCGCCGGTGCGGGCACCGTCCTGTTCCTCTACGGAACGCAATCGGCGATGAAGGACCACGGCGCCCGCTTCAAGACGCTCGACACGGAGCTGGCCGCGCTGGGGAAGCTGAAGCTCGCCGAGCTCAAGGACCCCTCGTCGACGGCCGACCCGAAGGAGCAGGAGAAGATCCTGACCCAGGCGGTCAAGACCGCCGAGGCCGCCAAGCCGCACCTGGTCAAGCTCGCCTCGAACGTCGCCGATGCCGACAAGATGATGGGCACGACGAGCGACTCGCTCTACGCCCTCAGCATCCTCACCGTCGTCGTCGGCGACTACGGCTACCCGCCGTCCAGGGACGTCAAGCCCGTCAAGGACACCACCGACTGGGGCAAGGAGCTCAAGGAGCTCAACGCGGCGTTCGACCAGATGAACAAGGGCTTCGCCCAGATGGACCGCGGCCTCAAGACGATGAACGAGGGCGTCGACGAGGTCAACAAGGGCCTGGCCAAGGCGAACAAGGGCATCGCCAAGGCCAACCAGGGCATGAAGGAGATGAACAGCGGCATCGCCAAGGCCAACAAGGGCATGGCGGCCGCGAACAAGAACGTCCCGGGGATCAAGAAGGGCGCCCAGCGGCTCAGCGAACTCCCCGACATCGGCTTCGACTTCTCCCACGTCGGCGACTCCTGGGGGTCGGGCTCCTCCGGCCTGGACGAGGCCGCCCAGCAGCGCCGGATGTCCCTCTTCCTCGACCTGATGCCGGGCATCGGCGACGGCAAGGGCATCGTGGAAGCCCTGACCGGCAAGGACCTGGCCACCGGCGAGAAGCTCAGCGGGACGGAGCGGGCGGCCGGTTCCCTCGCCGTCCTGCGCTGGCTCAAGACCGGCGCCAAGGTCGGCGCCAAGGCCCTGACCGCGGACGACGTGCGCAAGGCCCGCAAGGGCGGCACAGCCGCCGCCACCTGCGCGGGCAACAGCTTCGTGCCCGGCACGCCCGTGCTCATGGCCGACGGTTCCGCCGTCCCCATCGAGCAGGTGCACGAGGGCGACCAGGTCCTGGCCACCGACCCGGGCACCGGCACGACCCAGGGGCAGCAGGTCACCGACCTCATCGTCGGCGACGGCGAGAAGAACCTCGTCAAGGTCGGCGTGGACGTCGACGGCGACAGCGGCGACCGCACCGCCTCGGTCACCGCGACCGACCTGCACCCGTTCTGGACCGGCGACCTCGACCAGTGGACCAACGCGGCCGACCTGACGCCCGGGATGACGCTGCGGACCGACTCGGGCGCACCCGCCCGTATCGACGCGGTCACCTCATGGACCGCACCGGCCCAGGAGGTCCGCAACCTCACCGTGGCCGGGACGCACACGTACTACGTGCTGGCGGGCGACACCCCGGTCCTGGTGCACAACGCGGCCCCGTGCAAGCTCATCACGTCGGCCGTCGGCAAGGACTCGCAGCTGTCCAAGGCCGCGCAGCAGGCGGGCAAGAACCAGGCGGTCCAGCGCGACCTCGACGGCCTCTTCGAGCAGCTGTCCCGTGGAAACATGAACCCGGGGCTCGGCAGCAAGGCGCTGGCGGGCACCGACATCACGTACGCCCGCGGCCGGAACGGCGGACGCCTCTTCTTCCGGAACGTGGACGGCGGCATCGAGATCGTCGGCAAGGCCGACAAGGGCAACGAGCCCAAGGTGATCGCGAGGCTGAAGCAGCTCTATGGAAAGTGACCAGCTCTGTGGAAAGTGACCAGCTCAATGGAGAGTGACCAGCTCTATGGAAAGTGACCTCCACCACGTCGTCACGGACGACCGGTTCACCGCCCTCTTCATGCTGGGAGCGGACGACCGCGCCGAGGACGTCGAGAACGTCGACGCCGAACTCCGGCTGCCCGACGGCACGAGGTGGAGCGCCACCTTCATGACGCTCCGCGAGATCGCCGCCGTCATGGACCGCTGGCAGCAGACGGGCGAATGCGCGGGCGGCGCCTTCTTCCAGTGCGCGGACCTCGTCGTCGTCCCGGTCGGCGGCGTCGACGCGATGACCGCCGCCTTCCGCGGAATCCTCGACGACGGCGGCCCCGAGGGCGTCCTGCCGGAACTATCCGGACCATCCGAACTGGACTGACCCGGCCGGGGTGTCGGCGGTGGAGCCGTCAAGGCGTCTCCTCCGCCGGCGCCCGGCCCGTCAGCGTGGCCAGGCTGCTGCGTACGTGGTCCATGTGCGCCCGCACCTCGTCCCACTGCTCGCCGTGCTCACGCAGCACCCGCTCCGTCTCGCGCGCCACCCGCTCCTCGTGCACCCCGGCCTCCGCGACCAGCTCCGCGCCCCGTGCCTCCGCGTCCTCCTGCCGGTGCCGCGCGGACTCCTCCGCCTCGGCGAAGGCCCGCTTGGCCTCGGAGAGCCTGGCCTCGGCGGCGGCCACCCGCTCCGCGTCCCGCGCGTCCGACTCGGCCTCGCGCTCGGCCGCCTCACGCTCGGCGGCCTCCCACCGCTCGCCCTGCTCCTTCTCCTGGTCGGCGAGCATGTCCTCGCACCGCTGGCGCATCTCGCGCAGCGCGGCCAGCGCCTCGCCGCGCCACGCCTTGACGTCGCGCCGGGCGGAGACACGGGCCTCGTCGGCCGTCGCCCGGTCCGCGAGGAGACGCTGCCGCGCCCGCTCCTCCGCGTCCGCGCCGACCTCGTCGGCGTACGCACGCGCGGCCTCCCGCACCGCCCGCACCCCGGCCTCGGTCTCCTCGGTCAGCCGCTGCACGTCCGCCTGTGCGGCCTCCCGCACGGTGGCGGACTCGGCCTCGGCGAGCGCCAGGATCTGCCGGGCCCGCTCGCTGAGCGTCTCGTACGTCTGGGGGGCGAGCCGCGACACGACGTCCCGCAGCCGCTCGGCCTCCGCCTCCATGTCCTTGGCCAGGACGGTGAGCCGGGCGGCACGTTCCCACGCCCCGTCCCGCTCTTCGGACAGACCGGCCGCGTACGCCTCGACCTGTGCGGGACGGTAGCCGCGCCCCCGCCCGGTGAAGAAGCCGTGCGGCGACGGCGGTGCACCGCTGCTGCTCATCCTTGGATCCCCTCTCCGACGTACCACGCGCGTACTGCACGATTGGCGCACATCTTGATGGATCAAGCGGAAGCGCTCATAACGCGACACTCCGCCCACTCCACCCGGTCAAGGATGCGTCAATTGGCGGCGGAAGTCGGAATCGGGGCGACATTCGCCCCGTCCCACGCCCCGTATGGGCCAGCGCGCAGGAGGCACCCGACCCGTATCCCCGGGTCGGGCGCCTCGTTCCACACCTACGGTCGCGTACTGCGGTTGTCGCATACTGCGGTTACGGTCGCGTGCTGCGGTCGGGCTACAGGAGCCCGTCCCACATCTGCTCCAGAAGCACCGACCACCAGCTCTCCGGCGACGCGAGCGCCGCCGGGTCGAGCGCGGCCAGCTGGTTCTGGAAGTCCACCGTCCAGCGGCCCGCCTGCTCCTGGTTGAGCCCGAAGCGCAGCCGCCACATCCGGCCGAGCAGCGCCATGCAGCGCGCGAACTCCGGCAGCCCCGTGTTCACGAACTGCGGCGGCACGGGCGCACCACCGGGGCCCGCCTCCACCGGCACGGCCACGATGTTCGCCGTGCCGTACTGGACACAGAGCGCGCGGCCGAAGTCGCTGCCCATCACCAGGTACGAGCCCGCGTCGGAGGCGGGCTGCACACCCCGCTCCTGGGCGAGCTCCGCCAGCGTCGGCACCGGACGCCCCGGCTGGGCCTGCGCCCAGAAGAACGGCCCGAAATCGACGGGCAGACCCGCCACCACGAGGGTGTGCGCCACGATGTCCGGCACGCCCTGGCGCGACACCGCCCGCTGGTCGAACCGGAAGAGACCGGGACCGAAGGCGGCGGCGAGCTCCTGCGCGACGCCCTCCGGGGGGATCGGCGGGGCGGGCGGCATCTGCTGCAGCGGCGCACGCACCGGCGCGGGCCGGGCAGGACCGTCCGCGACCTGGTGCAACTCACCCTGGTGCGCGATGAGCTGCTGCATGCCCTGCTGGCGCGACGCGTGGTCCCTGCCGTACGGGGCGATGGACGTGATCCGCGCCTGCGGCCAGGTCTCGCGGATCATGCGGGCGCAGTACGCGCCCGGCAGCTCGCAGGACTCCAGCTCCGTATGGAGTTCGAGCACCTGCTGCGGCGGCACGTTCATGCCGCGCAGCTCGTGCAGGATCTGCCACTCCGGGTGCGGGGTGCCGGGTGCCGAGCGGCGGATGAGCTGCTGCTCGGAGCCGTCGGCCGCGCGGAAGCGGAGCACCGCCTGGTAGCCGGGGCCGACGGTGGGCTGACCGGTCGGCTGCTGCGGATAGCCGTACGGCTGACCGCCGGGCATGCCGGGGCCGGGCATGCCGGGGCCGGGCTGTCCCGGTGCGGGCGGCGGCGGCATGCCGGGCGCGCCAGGACCACCGCCAGGACCGCCGACGGGACCGCCGACCGGAGGCCCGGCCAGCATCGTCGCGGCGTGGTGGACGCCGCCGCCGGGGGGCGGCGGGGTGCCGGGGGGCTGCGGAGCGCCGGGGGCACCGGGCGCACCAGAGGCACCGGGGGCACCGGGCGGGCCGGGCGGCTGGGGCGCGGCAGGTGGACCCGGCGGCTTCAGGCCACCGGTACCGCCCAGACTCGGGTCGGCCAGCATCGTCGCCGCGTGGTGCACACCGCCGGGAGGCGTACCTGGGGCACCGGGGGCGCCGGGCGGGCCAGGAGGCTGCGGCGCACCAGGCACACCGGGCGGGCCGGGCGGCTGGGGCGCGGCGGGCGCACCCGGCGGCTTCAGACCACCGGCACCGCCCAGACTCGGGTCGGCCAGCATCGTCGCCGCGTGGTGCACACCACCCGGAGGCGTACCGGGGGCCGGGGGCGGCTGGGGTCCGGGCGGCTGCGGTCCTTCAGGGCCGAGCGAGGAGACGAGCTGCGTGGGGACGTATCCACCGGCGGGGGTGCCGGGAGCACCGGGCCCGGACGGCGGCGGCGTCGCCCCGGCGGGAGCCCCGGGCGCACCGGGCGCACCGGGCGGGCCCGGCGGCGGGGGCGTACCGGCCCCGGTGCCGCGGGGGCCGTGGGGTCCGTAGGGCGGTCCTTCCGCCTTGCTGGTGGCCGCGTCTGCGATGTCACCGGCTCCGGATCCGGATCCGGCTCCGGCTCCGGGGGCGGCGGCCGCGGGAGCCTGCGGGTACCCGTACGCGTCGGAGGACGCGGCGGGCTGCGGAGACGGAGGCGTGGGCGTCGGCGTCGGCGTCGGCGTGGGCGAAACCGCGGGCGGCAGCGGCGCGTTCGGCGGCGGACCCGCGGGCGCGGCGGGAGCCGCGGGCGCGCCCGGCGCCGGGGTGTCCAGGGCCGGGGCGATCGACGTCCGCGGCAACTGGCTGCCCCCGTGCATCAGCGCCGTCTTGGCCTCGGGCGAGGCACCCGGCGGCGGGGTGTCGCCGTCGTCAAGACCGGTCAGCGGCGGCGCGAACACCGTGGCGGGCAGCGGCACCGAATGGTCGTCGCCCGCATCGGCGTTGGTGTCCGTACCGGCCCACGGAGTCGCCCCCGCGGGCTCGCTCGGCGAGGCCTCGGGCAGGCTGTCCGCGCCGTCGGACATGCCGTCGTCGGCGGACGCGGCGGCAGGCCACGGCGTACCGCCACCTGGCGCGACAGGCGCCGCGGGGGCCTCCGGGGGCTTTGGAGCCTCGGGGGGCTTTGGAGCCTCGGGCGTCTCCGCGGCTGGAGAAACAGACGCGGCACCGGACGAAGAAGCCGCAGCCGCCCCCTCCGACCGCCGGTCCGGAATGCCCAGCTTGTCCGCCGCTTCCTGGAGCCACTCCGGAGGAGTCAGCAGGAACGACGTCTGATTCAGGTCAACCCGCTCCGGGGGCGCCGGAGGCGTGTCTTCCGGCACCGCGTCCGGCAGGCCGTACTCCTCCTCGTACCGGCGGATCACCTCACCCACGGGCAGCCCCGGCCAGAGCGTGGCCTCGCCGCTGTCCCGCGCGATGACCAGCCGCTGCGCGCCGCCGTCGGAGACCGGACCGTTCTCCCTGTCCTCGGCCCAGACGACGAAGCCCAAGTCGAACTCCCGGACCCGCACCTCCTGGTGCTGATAGCCCGGCACGTCGCCGTTGATCCACTCCTCGGCGCGATCCTGCGCCTGCGCGAAAGTCACCATCGCCACGTCACTCCCCACCCGAGGACACGGGGACGGCCTGCGCGAAGCCGCCGTCCACCATCAGGTTCGCCACGGTCTCCAGCTCCGGCGGATTGCCCGCCAGGCGGCACAGGAACTCATCGAAGTCGTCACCGCACGGCAGCAGCAGCCGCTGCACGCGCTCCGCCGGCGGCCACGCGTCCTGGTCGCGCACGTCGTCGTACGCGCAGAACCACACCGAACCGATCCGGTCACCCTTGACCTTCACGGCCAGCAGACCGCCCTGGACGAAACCGACGCCCAGATAGTCCTTGGTGAGGTGGTCGCGCAGACACTTGTTGACGTACACCAGGTCGTTGACCGCGGCCTCGTCCCGCACCGTGAAGAACGGCTGGTCCACGAGGAGCCCCAACTCGGCGTCGAGCGCGGCACCGACCGGCGCGCAGCCGCCCGCGGCCTTCAGGAAGGAACGGTAGGCACCCGGCAGGCGGTAGCCCAGGTCCTCCTCCACGCCCTGCACCTGCTGCTCCGTCACCGCGACCGCCGCCTTCGGCAGACCGAAGTGCGCGGGCCGCGTCTCCTGCAGCGGACGCGTGCCCCGCTTGTCCTGGTCCACCACCGTCGTCGCGATCCCGCCGTGATGGCGCAGCAACGCCTTCACCTCGACCGGGACCAGCTCAAGACGGCGGCTGCCGCGCACGTGGTGCCACGTCCAGCCGTGCGGGGTCGCCACCGCGGGAATCGTGTCCCACAGGTCGTGACCCGCCGCCGCGAGCACCGCGTTCGCCGACACGTAGTCCGTCAGGCGCAGTTCGTCGACGCCGAACCCCTCCGGCGGCTCGGCGATCTCGGCGGCGGCGCGCGCGTAGGCCGAGAAGTCCGGATAGCCGTGTCCGTCCACCCGCACCCCTCTGGGGTGGCGCGCGGCGCGGACCGGGTCCGGGAAGTGCACGACCTGCCCCGCGTAAGCCGCGTTCGGCGGCGCGGACTGCTGCCCCAGCCGACCTGTCGTCATGGCGGTTGCCCCCTGCGGCGCTGTGGAAGGTTCTGATTCTTTCGTGTGAACCGAGCCGCGGAACCGGCCCGCGTTCGTGCGTCCGGTTCCACATCTCGTTCCGCGATGCCGACACAGCCTATGCGTAAGGACGACACCGGTCACCGGGCCTCCGGTTCCATGACCACCAGCCACCGGACGGTCACCGTGCGGCGAAACCCGACGGAAAGCCAGGCGTGTCGCAGTGCCCCAGCTTCCGCACCACCCGCCCCATTTGGCAGGCTGTCCCCGCGACGCGGGGGCGTGGCACACGCGGTGACGGCCGCGAGCAGGGGGAGGGAAGAGCGCAATGCAGACGGCACAGAGCGGCATGCCCGGCCACACGCTGTCCACGACGGCGGCCACCATGGGCGACGACGGCACCGCCCGTACGCACGACCACGGCACCGCCCATACGCACGATCACGGCACCGCCCGTCCACACGACCACGGTCCGGCCACCATCCCGACCGCCGGGGATCCGCGCGCGAGCGGCGACCCACGCACGGGCGACCCGCGCTCAGGGGACCCACGCTCCGGTGACCCACGCGTCGGCTGGAGCGCCACCGCCGCCCACGCGCCCATCCTCCGCCAGCGCCGCGACGGCATCCTGCCGACCGTCGCCGCGGCCCTCTCCGTACGCGGCCAGACCACGCTCACCTGTACCGCGGGGCGCGGCGAGGAACCCCCCGCGCTCCACCCGCTCGTCCAGGACTTCCTCGACGCCCTCACCAGCGGCCAGCGCGAACGCTTCACCGGCCGCTGCGCCGAGGTCATCCTCATCTCCCGCCACCTCACGGCGGCCGACAGGGGCCGCTCCAAGCGCGCCGCCCGCAAACCCATGACCAACGGCGAGGCCCGCAAGGCCCTCAAGCACGCCAAACTCACCACTCGCCGCATCCGCGAGGACGGCGACCCCCTGCACGGCGGCTTCGCCCAGCCCTGCCGGTCCTGCACCGCCCTCACGGCCCACTTCGGCGTACGGATCGTCGACCCGGCGACCGACGCCTGAGAGCCCGTGCTCATCACCCGGCCACCCGCCGGACCGGCGCCCCACCGTCCATCCCGCCGTCCAACCCACCCTCCATCCGACCGTCCCCACGACCGCCCGAACGACCGAACGAGGGCCACCCGATGCACCCCGAACACCCCGCCCCCACCGCCGCACCGGCCACCGGCGGCAGCACCCGCTTCCCCGTCCCCGTCGACGCCGCCCTGCGCGCCGCGGGCTGGCGCCCCGGCCACTGGGACATAAAGCAGGCAGAGATCTGGGCCGACGCCCTGCGCCGCCACACCTCCCCCGCCGGGCACCGGCACACCGTCTTCCCCGCGGCCGTCGAAGCGTGGGCCGAGTTCGGCGGCCTGCACATCACCCCGCAGGGGCCCGGCCGCCAGATAGCGCCCGCCACACTGCACCTCGACCCCATGTACGGCCTGCACCTCGCCCGCACCCTCAGCGACCTGGGCCGCGCGCTCGGCACCGAGGTCTGCCCCATCGGCGAGGAGCCCGACAACCAGGCCCTGCTCGCCATCGACACCGAGGGCCGCGTCTACAGCCTCGACCACAGCGGCGACTGGTTCCTCGGCGCCCACATCGACCAGGCCCTCGCCACCCTCGTCACGGGCGCCCAGCCGACCCGCCTCTCGGCGAGCACGGCAACGTAACTCCTACGAGGACCTGCTACCTGCTACCTGCTACCCCATCGCGACGGCCGCCGCCGGAAGCACCGCCGACACCCGGAAACCCCCGCCGTCCGTCGGCCCCGACACGAAGACCCCGCCGAGGGCCATGACCCGCTCCTTCATCCCCACGAGGCCGTTGCCGCCGCTGGGCAGGCGCGCGTCCGCCGTACCGCCGCCCGCTTCCGGCGGCGGCTCGTTCTCCACCTGCATGGCGATCTCCGCCCCGCGGTACGCGAGCCGCACATACGTCTTCGCGCCCGCCGCGTGCTTGTGCACGTTCGTCAGCGCCTCCTGCACCACGCGGTAGGCGGTCTGCTCCACCTCCGCCGAACAGTCACGCGGCTCCCCCTGCACCGACAGGTCCACCGCCATGCCCGCCGTACGGGACTGCCCCACCAACTCGTCGAGCTCCGCCAGGCACGGACCGTCCTCGTCCACCGCACGCGACGCCGCGGCGGCCGCCGCGAACCCCACGGCGGCCAGCGGCAACGGTTCGGCGGGCTTCTCCTTCTTCGCCCCGTCGCCCGCCCGCAGCACCCCGAGCATCTCCCGCAGCTCGGTGAGCGCCTGGCGGCCCATGTCCCCCACCAGCGCGGCGTTCCTGACCGCCTTCTCCGGGTCCTTCCGCGCCACCGCCTGCAGCGCCGCCGCGTGCACCACCATCAGGCTCACCCGGTGCGCCACCACGTCGTGCATCTCGCGGGCGATCCGCGTGCGCTCCTCGTTCCGCGCCCACTCCGCCCGCTCCTCGGCGCGCTCGGCAAGCAGCTGAAGCTCTCGCTCCAGGCTGTCCGCACGCTCCCGCATCCCCTCCACGAGGCGGCGCCGCGCCCCCACGTACAACCCGAGGAGCACGGGCGGCGCGGTCACGCCGACCGCGGCGGTGACCGCGAAGAACGGGATGAACTCGCTGCCGATCGACGGGCTGCCCTCCGCCACGTCCTGGTTGGCCCGCACCAGCGCGACGATCAGCGTGCCCGCCATCGACATCCCGGCAAGCGCCCCGGTGATGCGGCGCGGCAGCTCGGAGGCGGCCAGGGAGTACAGGCCCACGACCGTGAGCAGCACGCCCATCTGCGCGGGTGTGATCGCGATCGATATCAGGACGACGGCGACCGGCCAGCGCCGCCGGATCAGCAGTGCGGCGCCCGCGAACACGCCGAAGCCGACGCCCACCGGGGTGGGCAGCCCGGAGTCGCGCGCGAAGGCCACGCCCTCCGCCCCGCACTCCGCCGCGGACAGCGCGGCGAGCCCCACATCCAGCACGGCACCGCGCCACCGTTCCCACCACCACGGCCCGGTCATGGCCGTGGTGCGGTCGTCCCCCGTCGTGGTCATGCCTTCCAGCGTACGGGCGCACCGCCCCGCTTTTCCGGCGAGTTTCCGGCTCGGCGACCGCCCCCACGCCCTGTTCGACCGGAAGCGAAACCCGCCGGTATCCCTCGAACTGTTGAACCACGTGGAATTCCGCCCCGGAACCCCGTATTCCGGACGAGGGTCGCCCCATGACGGAGATCACGCCCGAGCGGGGCGTCGTGGGCAAGTACGGGGACTTCGAAGGGCTGCGGGAGAGGGCGGTCGCTCTACGACGGGAGGGGCTGAGCCTGCGGCAGATCGCCGATGAACTCGGCGTGCGCAACAAGGAGACCCTGAGCCGGCTGGTCCAGGGTGAGCCTCCGGCCGTATGGACCCGACGCCCCCGGGCCAAGGACGACCTACGGGACCGGGCTCGCGAGTTGCGCAGCAAGGGCCGGACGTACAACGAGATCCAGGCCGAGCTGGGCTGCTCGAAGAGCTCCATCTCCCTGTGGGTGCGAGATCTGCCGTCGCCTGCACCACGCCGCACCCCTGCGGAACAGCGGATACGGATGAACGCCGGGCTCGCGCGACTCCGGGCCGCTCAGGACCGCGAACGTCAGGCGACCAAGCGATCGGCGGCCGTCGCGGTCGGCAAGCTCTCCGATCGCGAGCTGTTCCTGGTCGGAGTCGGTCTCTACTGGTCCGAAGGCACCAAGGACAAGCCCTACCGCCGCACTGAGGTGCTTCAGTTCATCAACAGCGACGCGACCATGATCCAGCTCTACCTGCGCTGGCTGGCGCTGCTCGGGGTCGGGGCCGACCGACTGACCTTGCGCGTCAGCATCCATGAGTCCGCGGATGTGGCAGCCGCAGAGCGCCACTGGGCCCAAGTGGTGGGTGTCGACGCGTCCGCCTTCAGCAAGCCGACCCTCAAGAAACACAACCCCCGCACCACGCGCAAGAACACGGCGGACACGTACCACGGGTGCCTCGTGATCTACGTGAAGCAAAGCGCCGATCTCTACCGTCGCGTCGAAGGCGCTTGGTACGGCATAGTGTTGGGTGCTGATTCGGCGACCTGACTGAATGTCCGGTTTAGCCGATTCATTCCCCCGTGGTGTAATTGGCAGCACTGTGGCTTTTGGTGCCATCTGTCCGGGTTCAAGTCCTGGCGGGGGAGCAAGTCGTTCCGGGTCCTGACCTCCAAGGTCGGGACCCGCCCTCATTTCCGCTCTTCTACGCCCCGGTATCCTGCGGATGTCCACCCCAACAGGCACCCCCAGCCATCCGAAGCCGAAGGGCACCCCCGTGAGCGCAACCCTTCCCCAAGCAGTCGGCTCCGCTCCTGCAGGGGAGATTCCTCTGGCAGCCGTCGTCGTCCTCGCAGCGGGTGAGGGCACCCGTATGAAGTCGGACATCCCCAAGGTTCTGCACGAGATCTGTGGACGTTCCCTCATCGGGCACGTGCTCCACGCCGCCTCCGCGCTCTCGCCCGAGCAGCTCGTGACCGTCGTCGGTTTCCAGAGCGAGCAGGTGCGCGAGCACCTCACCGCCATCGCCCCGCAGGTCCGCACCGCCTACCAGGCCGAGCAGAACGGCACGGGCCACGCCGTGCGCATCGGCCTGGAAGAGCTCGGCGGCCCCATCGACGGCACGGTGGTCGTCGTCTGCGGCGACACCCCGCTGCTGACCGGCGCCACGCTGCGGCAGCTCGCCGCCACCCACGAGGGCGACGGGAACGCCGTGACCGTGCTGACCGCCGAAGTGCCGGACGCGACCGGCTACGGCCGCATCGTGCGCGACGGCGCCGGCGGCTCCGTCACCGCGATCGTCGAGCACAAGGACGCCACCGAGTCGCAGCGCGCGATCCGCGAGATCAACTCGGGAGTCTTCGCCTTCGACGGCCGGCTCCTCGCGGAGGCCCTCGGCAAGGTGCGCACGGACAACAGCCAGGGCGAGGAGTACCTCACCGACGTCCTGGGGATCCTGCGCGAGGCCGGGCACCGCGTCGGCGCCGCCGTGGCCGGGGACCACGAGGAGATCGCGGGCATCAACAACCGCGTCCAACTGGCGCAGGCCCGGCGGACGTTCAACGACCGCCTGCTCACCGAGGCGATGCTGGCCGGGGTCACCGTCATCGACCCCGCCTCCACCTGGATCGACGCGACCGTCACGTTCGAGCGGGACGCGACCGTCCAGCCGGGCACGCAGCTGCAGGGCGCCACGCACCTGGCCAAGGGCGCCGACGTCGGCCCCAACACCCGCCTGAAGGACACCACGGTGGGCGCGGGGGCCCGGGTCGACAACACCGTCGCCGACAGCGCGGAGATCGGGGAGCGGGCGATCGTCGGCCCGTACACGTATCTGCGCCCCGGCACCCGGCTCGGAGTGAAGTCCAAGGCGGGCGCGTACGTGGAGATGAAGAACGCGTCGCTCGGCGAGGGCTCCAAGGTCCCGCACCTGTCGTACGTGGGCGACGCGACGATCGGCGAGCACTCCAACATCGGTGCCGCGAGCGTCTTCGTGAACTACGACGGCGAGGCGAAGCACCACACGACGGTGGGCTCCCACTGCCGCACGGGTTCGGACAACATGTTTGTGGCTCCTGTCACGGTCGGGGACGGCGCGTACACCGCCGCCGGGTCCGTGATCACGAAGGATGTGCCGGCCGGTTCACTGGCCGTCGCCCGGGGCCAGCAGCGGAATATCGAGGGCTGGGTGGCCCGAAAGCGTCCGGGGAGCGCGGCCGCGAAGGCGGCGGAGGCGGCGTCCCGGGAGCCGGGCAGCGAAAGCTGACCGGAAACAGGTGCGCCTGACACGGCGTACCGTGATAGTGCACATTCGGCCGACTCGACGCACCGGGACGCGTGAGTACGGCAGCGGGAAGAACTCTCTGAGGAGACAGTGCTGTGACCGGGATCAAGACGACCGGCGAGAAGAAGTTGATGCTCTTCTCCGGCCGCGCCCACCCCGAGTTGGCCGAGGAGGTCGCACACAAGCTGGGTGTCGGCATCGTGCCGACGAAGGCCTTCGATTTCGCCAACGGTGAGATCTACGTCCGCTACCAGGAGTCGGCGCGTGGCGCCGACTGCTTCCTGATCCAGAGCCACACCGCTCCGATCAACAAGTGGATCATGGAGCAGCTCATCATGATCGACGCGTTGAAGCGCGCGTCGGCCCGCTCCATCACCGTCATCGTGCCGTTCTACGGTTACGCGCGGCAGGACAAGAAGCACCGCGGGCGTGAACCGATCTCGGCGCGTCTGATCGCGGACCTGATGGCGACCGCGGGTGCCGACCGCATCCTCACCGTCGATCTGCACACGGACCAGATCCAGGGCTTCTTCGACGGCCCGGTCGACCACCTCTTCGC
Organism: Streptomyces sp. NPDC046465; assembly: GCF_040646035.1. Classification (NCBI taxonomy): domain Bacteria; kingdom Bacillati; phylum Actinomycetota; class Actinomycetes; order Kitasatosporales; family Streptomycetaceae; genus Streptomyces; species Streptomyces sp. NPDC046465. Next base: position 149,086 of record NZ_JBEYZK010000013.1, on the reverse strand, counting down.
GCTGCCGATCCTCGCGGACTACGTGGGCGCGAAGGTCGACCGCTCGAAGCTGACCGTCGTGTCGCCGGACGCCGGCCGCGTCCGCGTCGCCGACCGCTGGTGCGACCGCCTCGGCGCCCCGCTGGCGATCGTCCACAAGCGCCGCGACAAGGACGTCGCCAACCAGGTCACCGTGCACGAGGTGGTCGGTGAGGTGAAGGGCCGCGTCTGCGTCCTGGTCGACGACATGATCGACACGGGTGGCACGATCTGCGCCGCCGCCGACGCGCTGTTCGCGCACGGTGCCGAGGACGTCATCGTGACGGCCACGCACGGTGTGCTCTCGGGTCCGGCCGCGGACCGCCTGAAGAACTCGAAGGTCAGCGAGTTCGTGTTCACGGACACGCTGCCGACGCCGGGCGAGCTGGAGCTCGACAAGATCACGGTGCTCTCGATCGCGCCGACGATCGCGAACGCGGTGCGTGAGGTCTTCGAGGACGGCTCGGTGACGAGCCTCTTCGAAGAGCAGTGACCGGACACTGACCTGACACGGTCCGGACGCACGATCTGAAGATCGATTTCTGGAGCGGCCTCCCCGCCGGGTAGACTCAGCGAGTTGCTCGGCGAGGGAGGCCGCACTTTTTTCTGTGCGGCGGTCCGTTATCGACGCGCTCTTCGTAGCAGGCCAGTCGTGTATGGCCGGGTAACCCCATCCGACACCTGTTGTACGAGGAGTGCACATGCCTGAGGTCAAGCTTTCCGCCGAGACCCGCACCGAGTTCGGCAAGGGCGCCGCCCGCCGCATCCGCCGCGAGGACAAGGTCCCCGGCGTTCTCTACGGCCACGGTGCCGAGCCGGTCCACGTGACGCTGCCGGGCCACGACCTGCTGATGGCGCTGCGCACGCCGAACGTCCTGATCTCCCTGGACGTCGACGGCAAGACCCAGCTGGCCATCCCGAAGGCCGTCCAGCGTGACGCCCTCCGCATCGGCATCCTGAAGCACGTCGACCTGCTCCTCGTCCGCAGCGGCGAGAAGGTCACGGTCGAGATCCCGGTCCACACCGAGGGCGAGCTGGCCCCGGGCAGCAACCTGCTCGAGCACGTGCTCAACACCCTGCCGGTCGAGGCCGAGGCCACGCACATCCCGACCGAGGTCACCGTCTCCATCGCGGGCCTGGACGCCGGCGCGTCCATCCTCGCCAAGGACATCCCGCTGCCCACCGGCTCCACGCTGGCCATCGACGAGGACGCGGTCGTCATCCAGGTCCTGGCCGCGCAGGCCGAGGAGGCCCCGGCCGAGGGTGCCGCCGACGACGCGGCCGCCGAGGCCTGAGCCTCACCGCACCACACGCGTACCGCGACAGCCGTCGCTCCCTGACGGGGGCGGCGGCTGCCGCGTGCGCACCGGACATGGGCGTATGAAGGAGACATGCACGTGACGACGGACGCCAGCGCTCCCTGGCTGATCGCGGGCCTCGGCAACCCGGGCCCCGACTACGCCATGAACCGGCACAACGTGGGGTTCATGGTGGCCGACCTGCTTGCCCACCGCATGGGCAGCACGTTCAAGCGGGCCGGGAAGGCGCAGGCCCAGGTGGTCGAGGGCCGTATCGGTCCCCCCGGGCCCGCGAGCCGTCGGGTGATCCTCGTGAAGCCCATGTCGTACATGAACGTGTCGGGCGGCCCGGTGACGGCACTGCGGGACTTCTACAAGGTCCCGACCGAGCACATCGTGGCGGTCCACGACGAGCTGGACATCGACTACGGCACGCTGCGCCTGAAGCTGGGCGGCGGCGACAACGGCCACAACGGCCTGAAGTCGATGACGAAGGCGATGGGCCCGGACTACCACCGCGTCCGCTTCGGCATCGGCCGCCCGCCGGGCCGGATGCAGGTCGCGGACTTCGTCCTGAAGGACTTCTCCTCGACGGAACGCAAGGAACTCGACTACTTCGTCGACCGAGCGGCCGACGCGGTGGAAGCCTTGCTCACAGAGGGCCTGGACCGAGCCCAGACGACGTACAACTCCTGAGAACGCAAGAGCTCCCATCGGGGCCGCGGGGAACGGCGCAATCCTTTAGGGGCGCGGGGAACTGCGCAATCTTTCAGGGCCGCGGGGAACGGCGCATCTTCAGGGGCGCGGGGAACTGCGCAATCTTTTCAGGGGCGCGGGGAACGGCGCAATCCTTTAGGGGCGCGGGGAACGGCGCGACCAGCCACGACGCACCCGCACCCGAACCCGCACCCACGCCCGACAGGGCCCCGCATCACCGAAGCGATACGGGACCCTGCCGTGCCTACGGCAGAAGAAACCTCAGCCCGTATTACGAAGCCCCGCCGCAACCCCGTTAACGGTAAGCAGCAACGCCCGCCCCAGCAACGGATCCGCCTCCGCCCCCGCCGCCGCCTCATCCCGCTGCCGCTTGAGCAGCGCGACCTGAAGGTAGGAGATCGGGTCCAGATAGGCGTCGCGGATCGCGAAGGTCTGCTGCAGCGCCGGGTGCGAGCCCAGCAGCTCGTCCCCGCCGGTGATGCGCAGCACCTCGCGGACGGTCAGCTCGTGCTCTTCCTCGATCGTGGCGAAGACGTGCTTGAGCTCGTCCGGCACGAGGGTGTCCACGTAGTGGCGGGCGATCCGCAGATCCGTCTTCGCGAGGGTCATCTCGACGTTCGAGATGAAGTTCCGGAAGAAGTGCCAGTGCTCGTGCATCTCGTCGAGCACGGTGTCAAGGCCCGCCTCGCGCAGCGCCTTGAGGCCGGAGCCGACGCCGAACCAGCCGGGCACGATCTGCCGGGACTGGGTCCAGCCGAAGACCCACGGGATGGCGCGCAGGCCGTCGAGCGAGACGCCGGAGCCGGGGCGGCGGGAGGGCCGCGAGCCCAGGTGCAGGTCGGCGAGCTGGTCCACCGGCGTCGAGGCGAGGAAGTACGTCGGCAGGTCCGGGTCCTCGACGAGCTTGCGGTACGAGGAGTGCGCGGCGTCCGAGACGACGTCCATCGCGGCGTCCCAGCGGGCGAGGGCCTCGTCGGACTGGCGGGGAGCCGTGTGCAGGGCGGAGGCCTGCAGGGTGGCCGCGACCGTCAGCTCCAGGTTCTCCCTGGCCAGTGACGGCACGAGGTACTTGTCGGAGATGACCTCGCCCTGCTCGGTCACCTTGATCTCGCCCTCCAGGGTGCCCCAGGGCTGGGCGAGGATCGCGTCGTGCGAGGGGCCGCCGCCGCGGCCGACGGTGCCGCCGCGGCCGTGGAAGAGCCGGAGCCGGACCCCGTAGCGGTGCGCGACGTCGCGCAGCCTGCGCTGCGCCCGGTGGATCTCCCACTGCGAGGTGGTGATGCCGCCGAACTTGGAGGAGTCCGAGTAGCCGAGCATGACTTCCTGGACGTCTCCGCGCAGGGCCACCAGGCGCCGGTACGACGGGTCGGCGAGCATCTCGTCGAGGATGACGTCGGCGGCGCGCAGCTCGTCGGTGGTTTCCAGGAGCGGCACGATGCCGATCTTGGCCCAGCCGGCGTGCAGGTCGATGAGGCCGGCCTCGCGGGCGAGGACGGCGGCGGCGAAGACGTCGTCGGCGCCCTGGCACATCGAGATGATGTACGACTCGATGACCTCGGGCCCGAAGACTTCGAGGGCCTTCTTGACGGTGAGGAAGACGCCGAGGGTCTTCTCGCCCGCGGCGTCCACGGGCGCCGGGGAGGGGCCGAGCGGGCGCCGCGAGCGCAGCTCCTTGGCGAGGAGCTTCTGGCGGTACTCGCGGGGCATGTCCGCGTACCGCCAGGACTCCTCGCCGAGGCGGTCGAAGAGCTGGCCGAGCGCGTGGTGGTGGGCGTCGGCGTGCTCGCGTACGTCCATGGTGGCCAGCTGGAGGCCGAAGGCGGCGAGCGTGCGGATGGTGCGGTTCATCCGGCCGTCGGCGAAGAGGGCGCCCTTGTGCTCGCGCAGCGAGGTCTGGATGAGCGTGAGGTCGTGCAGGAGCTCGGCGGTGCCGAGGTAGTCGCGGCCTTCCTCGTGCGCGATGCCCTTGGCCAGGCGCTGCTTGGTGTTCTCCAGCTTCTGCCGGATGCAGGTGGCCTTGAGGCGGTAGGGCTCCTCGGCGTTGAGGCGCTTGTAGCGGGGGCTGATCTCGGGCAGCCGCTCCAGGTCGCACTGGAGGGAGGCGCGCAGTTCCTCGGTGGCTCCGGTGTAGCGGATGGAGTTGGAGAGGAAGCCGCGCAGCTCGTCGATCATGTCGACGGCGTCGTTGATGCCGTGCTCGTGCTGGAGGATGAGGACGTCCCAGGTGACCTGCGGGGTCACGTTGGGGTTGCCGTCGCGGTCGCCGCCGATCCAGGTGCCGAAGCTGAGGGGGCGGGTGCCTTCGGGCAGCTCGACGCCGACGCGTTCCAGTTCGGCGGTGAGGTCTTCCAGTACGTCCCCGACGGCGCCCGCGTGCAGCTCGTCGAGGTAGTAGATGGCGTTGCGGGCCTCGTCGGCGGGTTCGGGGCGCACCACGCGGAGCTCGTCGGTCTGCCAGACGAGGTCGATGTTCTCGGCCAGTCGGGTGTCGTGGCGGCGCCGGTCGGACTCGATGACCGGGGTCTCCAGGAGCTCGGCGACGCGGCGGAGCTTGTTGAGCACGGAGCGGCGGGCGGCCTCGGTGGGGTGCGCGGTGAAGACGGGGCGCACGTTGAGGTGCTGCACGGTCTGGCGCAGGTGCTCGGGGTCGGCGTCCTTGAGGCGGTCCGCGGTGCGGGCGAGCAGTCCGCCCTCCGCCGCGCGCCGGGCGCGCAGCTCGCGGCCGCGGTGGACCTGCTCGGTGACGTTCGCGAGATGGAAGTACGTGGAGAAGGCGCGGACCAGCTTGGCCGCGGTCTCCAGTTCCGTGCCGCCGAGGAGCTTGGCGGCGGCCTCGCCGTCCTCGCGCGTCAGACTGCGGACCTTTTCGACCAGTTCGAGGAGTTCGGGCCCCTCCTGGCGTACGAGGGTCTCGCCGAGCAGGTCGCCGAGGCGGCGGATGTCGGCGCGCAGCTCGGTGCTGGCGTTGCTGTTGGCCTGCTGGCCCTGGTCGTCGGCACTGCTCACAGGTGCGGCTCCTTGCAGTGTTGAAGCACGTCAAGTCTGGGAGGGGTCCCCGGTGGGGATATGGGTAACCGGGGGGAGATACAGAGCGGACCGCGCTGTCCGACCGTGTCCAAGGATAGGCATCACCTCGGGCGCGGAGCTCTCGGCCTCTTGCCGCGGAGCTCCGCACTGCCATACTTACGTCGCCGTAGGTTACGGAACCGTAGGAAACGCGGCCTGGCAGCCGCTGCAGGAACCGTGCCCGTGCACTGATCCCACCTCAACCCTCGACCCCACAGGGGACGTGCCCATGACGACAAGCTCCGATGCGTACTCCGACACCGATGTGATCGACGACGCTTCGCGGACGACCGGTGACCCCGGCGCCCCGCTGCCCCCCGCGACACTGGGCGGCGAGCAGAAGCGCTCACTCGAACAGCTCACCCTTCTCCTCTTCATCGTCGTTCCCTTCATCGCCGTGCTGGGGGCCGTGCCCCTGGCCTGGGGGTGGGGGGTGAGTTGGTTGGATCTCGGCCTGCTCGTCTTCATGTACTTCCTGGGGTGCCACGGCATCACCATCGGCTTCCACCGCTACTTCACGCACGGCTCCTTCAAGGCGAAGCGGCCGCTGCGGATCGCGCTCGCGGTGGCGGGGTCGATGGCGGTCGAGGGGCCGGTGGTCCGCTGGGTGGCCGACCACCGCAAGCACCACAAGTTCTCCGACGCGGAGGGCGACCCGCACTCCCCGTGGCGGTTCGGCGAGACGGTCCCGGCCCTGATGAAGGGGTTGTGGTGGGCACACATCGGATGGATGTTCGATGAGGAGCGCACGTCACAGGAGAAGTACGCACCGGACCTGATCAAGGACCCGGCGCTCGTCACGATCTCGCGGCACTTCTTGCTCTGGACGATCGTGTCGCTGGGTATCCCGCCGCTGGTGGGCGGCCTGGTGACGATGTCGTGGTGGGGCGCGTTCACGGCCTTCTTCTGGGGTTCGCTGGTCCGCGTCGCGCTGCTGCACCACGTCACGTGGTCGATCAACTCGATCTGTCACGCGGTGGGCAAACGTCCCTTCAAGTCCCGTGACCGCTCGGGCAACGTGTGGTGGCTCGCGGTGCTGTCCTGCGGCGAGTCCTGGCACAACCTCCACCACGCCGACCCGACGTCGGCGCGGCACGGCGTGATGAAGGGCCAGATCGACTCCTCCGCGCGGATCATCCGCTGGTGCGAGCAGCTGGGCTGGGCGTCCGACGTGCGATGGCCCTCACAGTCGCGCATCGACGCGCGCCGCAAGCCCGAGGGTGCGGCCGACGCCCCCCGCGAGGCACACGTGTCAGACGCGGCATGATTGACGACGTGGCGACCGACTCCAGCAATTCCAGCCCCTCCAGCAAAGAGAAGCAGCCCCGGCGGGCCCGGCGGACCCGGATGACGGGTGCCGAGCGCCGGGAGCAGCTGCTGGACATCGGCCGCACGCTCTTCGCCGCCAAGGGCTTCGAGGGCACGTCGGTGGAGGAGATCGCGGCGAAGGCCGGGGTCTCCAAGCCGGTCGTGTACGAGCACTTCGGCGGCAAGGAGGGGCTGTACGCGGTGGTCGTGGACCGCGAGATGCGGGCGCTCCTCGACATGGTGACGGGGGCGCTGACAGCGGGCCATCCGCGCGAGCTCCTCGAACAGGCCGCCTTCGCCCTGCTCGACTACATCGACACGTACACGGACGGCTTCCGCATCCTGGTCCGCGATTCGCCGGTAGCCCAGTCCACCGGCACCTTCGCGTCCCTGATCTCCGACATCGCGACGCAGGTCGAGGACATCCTGGGCCAGGAGTTCAAGGGGCGCGGCTTCGACCAGAAGCTGGCGCCGCTGTACGCGCAGGCCCTTGTCGGCATGGTCGCGCTGACGGGCCAGTGGTGGCTGGACGTCCGCAAGCCGAAGAAGGCGGAGGTGGCGGCCCACCTGGTCAACTTGGCCTGGCACGGCCTGGACGGCCTGGAACCGAAGCCGCGCCTGATAGGCCACCGCAAGAACTGAGGCCCTGACCCTCGCCTCACACCTTGCGGGCGACCGCGAACACCCTGCGGAACGGGAAGACCGTGCCGTGGGCCGTGCCCGGATAGGCCTCCCGGAGCAGTGCCCGGTACTCGGCGAGGAACGCCTCCGTGGCCTCGGGGTCGTCCGCCAGAGCCGTCAGTACCGGGCGCAGCCCCGTGCCCTTCACCCAGTCGAGGACCGGGTCCTCGCCCGGCAGGAGGTGCTGGTAGGTCGTCTCCCAGGCGTCGACCTCGCAGCCGAGCTCCGCGAGCCGTGCCAGGTACTCCCCCGGCGTCAGGACCGCGTCCGCGTGGCGCAGGCGGTCGCCGAGCCGCTCCCGCCACCGCTCGGCCCCGGCGAGCTCCCGCATCAGTACGTGGCTGGGGGCGTCGAAGTTGCCGGGCACCTGGAAGGCGAACGTACCGCCGGGAGTGAGGGCGTCGGTCCAGGCGGGGAACGAGTCGGGGTGGTCCGGCACCCACTGGAGGGTCGCGTTGGACAGGATCAGGTCGTACGTCGCGGGGGCCGGGGTCCAGTCCGTGGCGTCGGCCGGGGCGAAGTCGAGGCGGCCGCCGCCCGCCGTGGGGCCTGCCAGCTGGGCCGCCCTCGCCAGCATCTCCGGGGAGCTGTCGAAGCCGGTGATGTGCGCGGTGGGCCAGCGTTCGGCGAGGAGCCGGGTGGCGTTGCCGGGGCCGCAGCCGAGGTCGGCGATGCGGGGCGGGCGGTCGGCGGCGGGGAGTCCGGGCACCCGGGCGAGCAGGTCGACGAAGGGGCGCGAGCGGTGGTCCGCGTGGCGGAGGTACTGGTGGGGGTCCCAGGTGGCGGCTGCTGCGGGCATGGAGGGCCTCCTCGAAATGGCGTGCCGTACACGTTCCCGGAGCCATCTTCACCACCATATATCTTGACGTCAAGAGACTTCATGTCGACAGACCCCCTACACTGATCGTCATGGAGGACGAGGTCGATCGGCTGGTCGCAGCGTGGCGCCGGGAGCGCCCTGACCTCGACGTGGAACCACTCGAGGTGCTCAGCCGCGTGAGCAGGCTCGCGCGGCACCTGGACCGCGCCCGCAGACTCGCCTTCTCCGAGCACAGCCTGGAGCCCTGGGAGTTCGACGTCCTGACGTCGCTGCGGCGTGCGGGCGCGCCCTATCAGCTCTCGCCCGGCCAGCTCCTGACCCAGACGCTCGTGACGTCCGGCACGATGACGAACCGCATCGACCGCCTGGCGAAGAAGGGCCTCGTCGAGCGGCTGCCCGATCCGAGCGACCGGCGCGGCGTCCTCGTACGCCTCACCGCCGAGGGCCGGGACCGCGCGGACCAGGCCCTCGCCGGGCTGCTCGAACAGGAGCGGGCGATCCTCGCGGAGCTCTCCCGTGCCCAGCGCGGTGAACTGGCCGCGCTGCTACGCCAGTTGACCGCCCCGTTCGACAACATCCCCGGCTAGGTCGGCCGGTCCCACGCCCGCGCGCCGGGCCAGCGCCACCGCGGCGAGCGTGGAGTGCACGCCCAGCTTCCCCAGCACGTTCTGCATGTGGGTGCGCACCGTGTGCGGGGAGAGGAAGAGGCGCTCGGCGACGGCCTTGCGGCCCAGGCCCGCGACCATGCAACGCAGCACCTCGCGCTCGCGCGGGGTCAGCGACTCCACCAGGCGCTCGGACTCGGTGCGGTGCTTGCGGGCGGCGGTCAGCTCGCGCAGCACGCCGGTGAGCAGGGCGGGCGGCAGATGCGTCTCGTCGCGCAGGACGCCCCGTATGACCGTGAGCAGCCGGGACAGCGAGCAGTCCTTGGCGACCCAGCCCGAGGCGCCCGCCTGGAGGGCGAGGGCCGCGCGGCGCGGGTCGTCCTTCTCGGCGAGCACCACGGTGCGCACGGCGGGCTGGCCCGAGCGGACGCCCGCCACCAGGGAGATGCCGTCGACGAGACCGTCGGCGTTGCCCTCCTGGACGGGTACGGCCGGGCGGAAGCCCTGCAGGGCGCTCGCCGTGCTGCCGAGGTCGGCGTCGACGAGCAGCACGTCGTACCTGCGCCCTTCGGTGACCGCCCGCTCCAGACAGCGCAGCGCGGCGGGACCGCTGCCGGCCGCGGACACGTCGACGTCGGGCTCGGCCGCGAGTGCGGCGGCCAGCGACTCGGCGAAGATGCGATGGTCGTCGACGACCAGGACTCGAATGCGAACCACAGAAACCCCCTTCCCCACGCTCCTGCCAAGGAGCAGGGGATACCCCATCATCGGAGAACGGTTGGTGCGGGTACAGCGCCCGGAGCGGGAGACGACGCGGTCGCGCGGCCGCCGCCGCACTGTGAACGCCACCCCCACGCCGGGTGCCGTACCCGACTGTCTCGCCCCCTGATCAGTACCGGCCCCCACCGGCACTGCCCTTCAGAGTAGGGCCGGACGGCGGGAGCGGAAGGCGATTTGCAGAACTGATTGGCCAGCGCGTTTATGGTGAGCCGTATGTTTCGTATGGAGACGGGAGTCGACAAGGAGCGGCTCGCTCTGCTTCATTCGCGGCTGAGCGAGGCGAACACGGCGGCATCACCGGAGCTCCGCGCCCTGCGCGGCACCCGCGAGGACCAGGAAGTCCCGCTGGCCCTGTGGGCGTTGGACGAGGGGGGCGGCCTCGCGGCGGGCCTCGCCGCGTACACCTGGGCCCGCTGGCTGCACGTCGACCACCTCTGGGTCGACGGCCGGTACCGCGGCGCGGGTCTCGGCTCCCGTCTCCTCGCCGAGGCGGAGCGCATGGCCCGCGAGGACCGCGGCTGCCTCAACTCCCGCGTGGAGACCTGGGACTTCCAGGCCCCGGGCTTCTACCGCAATCAGGGGTACGAGCTGGTGAGCGTGATCCCCGACTACCCCGAGGGCGTCAAGGAGTTCACGCTCACCAAGCGGCTGGGCTGAGCGCCCGGCCGCCGAGCGGGATTCACGCCTCCCTGCGCGCCCCCGCCGACGCCACCGCGGTGAACACCCGCGGCGCCGTGCGGCCGGCCGCGTCGAAGGCGTCCAGGACCGACTTCGTCACCGTGTCCGCGTCCGCCGCCTCCACCAGGACGAGGGCCGAGCCGCCGAAGCCGCCGCCGGTCATCCGTGCGCCGAGGGCGCCCGCCGCGTTCGCGGAGGTCACCACCAGGTCCAGTTCGGGGCAGGAGATGCGCAGGTCGTCGCGGAGCGAGGCGTGGCCCTCGGTCAGGACGGGGCCGATCCCGCGGACGTCACCGGCGCCCAGGAGGCCGATGACCCGCTCGACGCGGTGGTCGTCCGACACGACGTGCCGTACGTACCGGCGGGTCCTGTCGTCCGGCAGCTTCGCGAGCGCGGCCGGGAGCCGGTCGTAGGCCACGTCCCGCAGGTGCGAGACGCCCAGGACGCGCGCGCCCTCCTCGCATCCTGCCCGCCGCTCCGCGTACGCCCCGTCGCCCAGCTCGTGCTTGACCCGGGTGTCGACGACGAGCAGCCGCAGGCCGTGGGCGGCGAGGTCGAAGGGGACCTGCCGTATCGCCAGGTCACGGCAGTCCAGGTGCAGGGCGTGGCCGTCCGTGGCGCACGCGGAGGCCATCTGGTCCATCACGCCGCACGGCACGCCGACGAAGGCGTTCTCGGCACGCTGGGCGAGGACGGCCAACTCGGGCCTGGTGAGGCCGAGTTGATACAGGTCGTTCATGGCGAGCGCCGTGACGACCTCAAGGGCGGCGGACGAGGACAGGCCCGCGCCGGTCGGCACGGTCGAGGCGAGGTGGACGTCGGCGCCGCCGGAGACCGCGTGGCCCGCGTCCCGCAGCGCCCACACCACGCCCGCCGGATAGGCGGCCCAGCCGCCCTGCCCGTAACGGGAGAGGGGTCGCAGTTCGTCGACGCGCAGTTCGGCGACGGGGGCGTCGATGTCCGCGGAGTGCAGCCGCAGGACGCCGTCGGTGCGGCGCGCCACCGCCGCCACGGCGGTGTGCGGCAGCGCGAGCGGCAGTACGAAGCCCTCGTTGAAGTCCGTGTACTCGCCGATGAGGTTGACCCGGCCCGGGGCCGACCAGACTCCGTCCGCCGCGTACCCGTACAGCTCGGCGAACTTCCCCGCTACGTCCATCAGTTACCCCTTAGCCCCTGTTGAGCCGGTCAAGGACAGGCTCTTGACGCTGTGCGAACGCCCACGCGTCGGCGACGATGTCCGCGAGGTCCGCGCGGGACGGCTGCCAGCCGAGCTTCTCGCGCGCGGTGGCGGCGGACGCGACGAGGACCGCCGGGTCGCCGCCGCGGCGCGGGGCCATGACCTCGGGGATCGGGTGCCCGGTGACCTTGCGGACGGTCTCGATGACCTCGCGCACGGAGAAGCCGTTGCCGTTGCCGAGGTTGCAGATGAGGTGTTCGCCGGAGGTGGCGGCCTCGACGGCGAGGAGGTGGGCCTCGGCGAGGTCGGCGACGTGGATGTAGTCGCGGACGCAGGTGCCGTCGGGGGTCGGGTAGTCGTCGCCGAAGACGTTGATCGCCTCGCGGCGGCCCTGGGCGACCTGGAGGACGAGCGGGATGAGGTGCGACTCGGGGTCGTGGCGCTCGCCGCAGTCGCCGTACGCGCCCGCCACGTTGAAGTAGCGCAGCGAGACGGCGGCCAGGCCGTGCGCGGCGGCCTCCCCGGTGATCATGTGGTCGACGGCGAGCTTGGAGGCGCCGTACGGGGAGGTGGGGGCGGTCGGGTCGGACTCCGTGATGGGGGTGTTCACGGGCTCGCCGTACGTCGCGGCGGTGGAGGAGAAGACCAGCTTGCGCACGTCGGCGTCGCGCATCGCGGCGAGCAGCGCCATGGTGCCGCCGACGTTGTTGTCCCAGTACTTCTCGGGCTTCACGACGGACTCGCCGACCTGCGAGAAGGCGGCGAAGTGCAGGACGGCGTCGCAGGAGGAGTCCAGCCACTTGGCGCCACTCTTCTGATCGAACACAGTCCGGATGTCGCCCTCGACGAACGCGGCACCGGCGGGGACGCCTTCGCGGAAGCCGGTCGAGAGGTTGTCGAGGACGGTCACCTCGTGCCCGGCCTCGAGCAGATGCTGGGCCACCACACTTCCGACGTAGCCCGCGCCACCGGTGACCAGGTACTTACCGCTCATGAACTCGCTACCTCTCGCAGTCGCTCGGCCGCGGCTTCCGGCGGCACGTCGTTGATGAACACGCTCATGCCGGATTCGGAACCCGCGAGGAACTTCAGCTTGCCCGAAGTGCGGCGAATCGTGAAAAGTTCGAGATGCAGGGCGAAGTCGTCACGGTTGATCCCGGCATGTCCCGCCGACGTCCCGAACGGCGCCTGGTGCCAGGCGGCGATGTAGGGGGTGGGGGCCTCCCCCGCGCCGAAGATGCGGTCGAAGCGCCGCAGGAGTTCCAGATAGAGCTGTGGGAACTCGGTGCGCGCCGCCTCGTCGAGCGCGAGCAGATCGGGCACCCGGCGCTTGGGGTAGAGGTGCACCTCGTAGGGCCAGTGCGCGGCGTACGGCACGAAGGCGACCCAGTGCTCGCCCTCCAGGACGACCCGCTCGCCCGCGCTCTCCTCGGCGACGATGTCGTCGAAGAGGTTCCGGCCCGTCGACTCCTTGAACGCGGCGAGCGAGCGGAGCATCAGGTCCGTGCGCGGGGTGACGAAGGGGTACGCGTAGATCTGCCCGTGCGGGTGGCCGAGGGTCACGCCGATCTCCGCGCCGCGGTTCTCGAAACAGAACACCTGCTCCACCGAGTCCAGCTGGGAGAGCTCGGCGGTGCGGTCGGTCCAGGCCTCCAGGACGAGCCCGGCCTGCTCGGGCGTGAGGTCCGCGAAGGACGCGTCGTGGTCGGAGGTGAAGCAGACGACCTCGCAGCGGCCCGCGTCGCCCGCGAGCGAGGGGAAGCGGTTCTCGAAGACCACGACGTCGTACGAGGAGTCGGGGATCTCGCTGAGCCGCCCCTCGGCGGGGACGGAGGGGCAGAGCGGGCACTCGTCGGCCGGCGGGTGGTAGGTGCGGCCCTGGCGGTGCGAGGCGATGGCCACGGAGTCGCCCAGGAGGCGGTCACGGCGGATCTCCGACGTGGTCGAGACGGGCCCGAGCGGGCGCCGGTCGACGGCGTCGCGCACGACGTCGTCGCGCTCGTCGTAGTAGATGAGCTCACGACCGTCGGCGAGACGGGTCGAGGTCTTCTTCACGTCCGGGGCTCCTCACCACCCACCCAACAGAACCGAACATAACAAACCACAAGCCAACAGCTCCGTCAATGCCCGCGCGCGCGCCTCGCCGGAGCGCCGCGGTCCCGCAGTCCGCTCGATCACAATCAAACAAAGAACACCAACAGAACTGTTCAGTTATTGAAGCAAGGGGCGTAGGTTCCGGTCTGATCCGTTCGCGCAACGAAGCGAGTTCACATGCAGTCCCCGACACAAACCCTGGCCGAGGGGCTTCGGCTGCCCACCAACGGCCTCGACTACGCGATCCTGGCGATCTACTTCGCCGTGGTCCTCGGCATCGGCTTCGCCGCCCGGCGCTCCGTGAAGACCAGCCTCGACTTCTTCCTGTCGGGCCGCTCCCTGCCCGCCTGGGTCACCGGTCTCGCCTTCGTCGCCGCGAACCTGGGTGCCACCGAGATCCTCGGCATGGCGGCCACCGGCGCGCAGTACGGCGTCGCGGTCGTCCACTGGTACTGGATCGGTGCCATCCCTGCCATGGTCTTCCTGGGCCTGGTCATGATGCCCTTCTACTACCGCAGCAAGGTCCGCTCCGTCCCCGAGTTCCTGCTCCAGCGCTTCGACAAGTCGGCGCACCTGCTCAGCTCGGCGCTCTTCGCGTTCGCGGCGATCCTCATCGCGGGCGTGAACCTCTACGCCCTGTCGATCGTCGTCGAGGCGCTGCTCGGCTGGCCGCAGTGGGTGGCGATCGTCGTCGCGGGCGCGTTCGTGCTCGCGTACATCACCATCGGCGGCCTCTCCTCGGCGATCTACAACGAGGTCCTGCAGTTCTTCGTGATCCTCGCCGCGCTGATCCCCATCTGCGTCATCGGCCTGAAGAAGGTCGGCGGCTGGGACGGCCTGTCCGGCTCGATCGAGAAGCAGCACGGCGACAACTTCATGACCGCCTGGGGCGGTACGGGCATCGGTGACGCCAACCCGCTCGGCGCCAACTGGCTGACGATCATCCTCGGCCTGGGCTTCGTGCTCTCCTTCGGCTACTGGACGACGAACTTCGCCGAGGTGCAGCGCGCGCTCTCCGCGAAGAACCTGAGCGCCGCCCAGCGCACCCCGCTGATCGCCGCCTTCCCGAAGATCTTCATCGTCTTCGCGGTGATGATCCCGGGCCTGGTCGCCGCCGTCCTCGTGCCCAAGATCGGCACGCCCGGATCCGACCTGACGTACAACGACGCGATTCCCTACCTGATGCAGGAGTTGCTGCCCAACGGCGTCCTCGGCATCGCGGTCACCGGCCTCCTCGCCGCGTTCATGGCGGGCATGGCGGCGAACGTCTCGTCCTTCAACACCGTGTTCACGTACGACATCTGGGCGAAGTACGTGAAGAAGGACGAGGAGGATGGCTACTACCTGAAGTTCGGCCGCCTCATCACCGCGCTCGGTGTGCTCGCCTCGATCGGGACGGCCTTCATCGCCTCGTCGTTCTCGAACATCATGAGCTACCTGCAGACGCTGTTCTCCTTCTTCAACGTCCCGATGTTCGTCGTCTTCATCATCGGCATGTTCTGGAAGCGGGCCTCGATGAAGTCCGGCGTCTGGGGCCTGCTCGCGGGCACCACCGCCGCGATGGTCAACTACTTCTGGATCTACAAACAGGGCATCATCGACATCCCGTCCGACCAGGGCGCCAACTTCGTCTCCGCGATGGTCGGTTTCGCCGCCGGAGCCGTCGTGATGGTCGTCGTCACCCTGTTCACCGCGCCCAAGCCGGAGGCCGAACTGGCCGGTCTGGTCTACGGGACGGTCTCGCCGGAGCTGGCGGACGACGGCGTCGAGGAGGGTGACGACGCGTGGTACCGCAAGCCGGCGCTGCTCGGCTGGGGCGCCGTCGTACTCGCCGCGGCCTGCTACGTGCCGTACTCGTTCTAGCCCCGATCGGAGAACCGAAGACCATGTCTGATCTGCGAAAAGAAGTCTCCGACCTGGAGCGCAAGTCGGCGACAGCCGCCCGTCTCTTCGACATCCGGCGCATCATCGGCGGCCTGTTCGTCGTCTACGGAGTCATCGTGACGATCGCCGGGATCACCGCGTCCGACGCCGACCTGAAGAAGGCCGAGGACATCAACATCAACCTGTGGACGGGCCTCGCGATGCTCGCCCTCGGGCTCTTCTTCCTGGTGTGGCTGTGGCTGCGCCCGATGGTGACGCCCGCCGGGGAGCCGGAGGACGAGTAACCCCTCGCCCGACCCCTTGCCCGCCCCGGACGCCCGGGGCCCGGGTCACCGCGGTGGCTCGGGCCCCGTCGCCGTCTCCGTGCCTTCGGGGCCGTTGCCGTTGTTCGCGTAGAGCGACGTGGGGCGCTCGGCGCGCTCCAGGAGGCCCGTGCGCGCGGCGAGCGCGGCGGCCTCCAGGCGCGAGCCGACGCCCAGCTTCATCAGGACCCGCTGCACGTGCGTACGCGCGGTGCTGGGAGCTATCCCCATACCGGCGGCGATCAGCCGGGTGTCCTCGCCGTCCGCGACCCGCACCAGGACCTCGACCTCGCGGGGCGTCAGCATCTGCAGGAGGCGCTGGCCCTCGTCGTCGGGCTGCGCGGCCGGGTTGAGCAGCTCGCTGAAGGCGCCCTGCAGCAGTTGCGGCGCGACGGCGGCCTCCCCCGCGCGCGCCTTCATGATGGCGCGCTCCACTCCCTCGATGCGCTCGTCGTGGCGTACGTACCCGGACGCGCCGGAGGCGAAGGCCGCGGCGATCCCGCGCGGGCTCGGCACCGGCCCGAGCACCACCACCGCCACCTGCGGGCGGTCCCGCTTGATCTTCACGACCGGGTCGAACATGCCCGGTTCGGCGGGCGTCGCCGTGCCCAGGAGGCAGACCTCCGGGGCCCTGCTGATGACCAGTTCCGCCGCCCCTGCGGCGGGCGCGGCGGCGGCGAGCACCCGGTGCCCGCGCAGCTTCAGCGCCGAGGCGAGGGCCTCGGCGAGCAGTCGATGATCGTCGACCACCATGAGCCGCACACCCATAGCAACCCCCCAATTCCCCGACTGATCCCCAGATCGGCCCCCCGGCCCACCATCCCCCGGAAGCTACACGCTTGTTCGACGTTACGCGCCCCTACCGGGCAGAAGCGGCTCGGAATGCCTAAATCCCGGCTGTCGGGGGGCGTTGGGAAGTACTGAGTGGTACGCGAACGGCGACGGCCGCCCCCGGTGGTGCGAGGGGGGCGGCCGCCGCCGTGCGTGCTGCCGGGTGGCTACTTCGCGACGAAGCCGAGCGCCACGTACTCCTTCTCGTCCTTCGAGTAGGGCCTGCTCAGGAGCTTCTTGCCGAGGAACAGATGGCCGTTGCCGTAAAGGAGTTCGTTGGACTTCGGGACCATGCCGCTGATCGCCGAGGTGACCGACTCGGTGCCCGGGGTCTCCAGGAGCTTGGTCTCCTTCATCGTCTTGCCGTCGAGCGACACGATCTGGGCGCCCTGCTTGTAGCTGTGCGCCTTGTACGCGATGACGTTGCCGCCGTCCATGCGGACCGGGAAGATCTCGCCGTCGTCGCCCGCGGTCGCGCGGTCGCTGGTCGGCTTGCCGGTGGCCAGCGAGAAGGAGACGATCTCGTTGCTCCGGTTGTAGCTCTCACCACTGCCGTCGTGCTGCTTGGTCGGGACGTAGAGCCGGTCGTTGCCGACCGCGATCGCCGTGCAGCTGTGGACCAGGTTGACGCCGCAGTCGTGCTCGTACTTCCCCTCCTCCAGGGAGATCTTCGCGCGCAGCTTGCCGTTGCTGCCGAGCGAGAAGACGTCGGTCGCGCCGGAGGAGGTGATCTCGGTGGTGTCCTGGCCGAAGACGACCGGATTCGTCGAGATGATCTTGGCGTTGTCGACGCCGGGGGCGATCGGGTACGTCCACTTCTCGTCGCCGGTCTTCGGGTCGAGCAGCTGGACCTTCAGCGTCTGGTCACCGTACGTACCGCACTTGCGGACCGCGACGAGCTGGTCGCCGCCGCCGTAGCCGACGTCCTCGCACTTGCCGACCTTCGGCTTCCACAGCTGGTCGCCCTTGACGTCCCAGGCCGCGCCGCCGCTGGAGGTGCCCGCACCCGCGGCGATCGTGGTGCCGGAGATGGTGACTTCCTTGAACGTCGCCTTCACGCCGTTGGTGTCGACGCTCTTGGTCCAGAGCTTCTTACCGGACTTGAGGTCGATCGCGGAGACGTTGGAGCACGGCTCGTAGTCCCCCTTCTTGCTCCGCTCGGCCTCTTCGGTGACGACCGCGGCGATGCCGTCGTCGGTGACCTCGGGCGACATCGCGCAGGCCATGCCGGAGAGCGGGATGGACCACTTCTCCTTGCCGGTCTCCGGGTCGTAGCCGTTCACTTCGTTGACGCCCGACTTGGCGTAGACGTCATCGGTCAGGACCGAGCCCGTGGCGTTCCAGATCTGATCCTTGGGGATCTCCGGCTGGGGCAGCTGCATGAGGACCTTGCCCGTGGGGTCGGCCGGGGCCTTCTCCTTGGCCGGGCCCTGGCCGGGCAGGCTGTCGCCGCCCTTGCCCTCGCCGCCCTTGCCGCCGCCCTTGCCCTTCTCGCCGGAGCCCTGCGCGGTGGTCTTGGGGTCGTCGTCCTTCGTCGAGGCGTAGTAGACGCCGCCGCCGACGATCAGCGCGATGGCCACGACCGCGGCGCCGATGATCATCATCTGGTTGCTGATCTTCTTGCCGCCACCGGAGCCGCCGTCCGGACTGTTCCCGGGCTGCGGCTGCATCGGCATGGTGGGGGGCTGCTGATAGCCCTGCTGGTACTGCTGCTGGTACTGCTGCTGATAGCCCTGCTGGTACTGCGGCTGGGCGGGTTGCGCGGGCTGCGCGGGCTGGGTCGGGTACCCGTAGCTCTGCGGAGGCTGGGGTGCCTGCGGAGGCGGGGGTGCCTGCGGGTAGCCGTAGTTCGGCTGGCCCGCCGGGGGCGCCGGAGGGGCCGCGGGCGGCGCGGGCGGCGGCGTCTGCGGGGGCGGCGGGGTCTGCGGGGCCGGGGCCTGCGGGGCCGGGGCCTGCGGGTAGCCGTACGAGGGGTCGGGGGCCTTGCCGAAGCCTCCGGGCGGAGGGTCCTGCGGGGCGCCGAAGCCGCCCTGCGGGGGCTGGTTCGGGGGCTGGCTCGGCGGCTGGTTCGGTGGCTGGGGCGGCTGGGTCATGACGTCGTCTATTCCTTGGGGACGGGAGCGGTCGAGAGCGTTCAAGAAGGTGCTGACGGAGCGGCGGAGCAGCTCACTTGCCGTAGGCGAGCATGAGCTTCGACTGGCCGGAACTGCTCAGGATGCTGGTGGTGGAGAGGTACAGGCGCCCGTCCACGTACTCGACGTCCTTCGACAAGAAGCCGCTCTCGATCTTCGACGTGCCCTTCGGGTGCCGCAGAAGGGTCTTGGGCTTGTGCGAGCCGGACGTGGCGATGGAGACGACGCGGCCGCCGGAGTCGTAGGACGAGGTGACGTACGCGGTCAGCTCGCCGTTCTCGACCTTCAGCGGAAGCATCGTTTCGTCGATCGGCGACTTGGTGCGCCAGGCCTCCTTGCCGGTGGCCAGACTCGTCGCGACGACCTCGTTCGCGCCGCTCTTCTCATCGGTCGGCAGGTAGAGGTAGTTGTCGTCGACCGTGGCGCCCAGGCACCCGCCCAGCGCCCGGCTGCCGTACGAACTGTCGCACTCCGGCGCGAAGTTGTCGTCGGAGACGACCTCGGAGCGCGTCTTGTCGCTGCTCTCCTTCAGGACCGTGATGTTCCACTTCTTCTTGTCCTCATTGCTGAGGTACACCACCGTGGGACTCACGGAGTAGACCGCGTCGATGCGCCAGCCCTTGGGGAACTTCTTGGTCCACAGGGCCCGGCCGGTCTCCGGGTCGAGCTGCTGCAGTTCTTCGTGCTCGGTGGGGGTGCGCGCCCCGCAGGACAGGGCCATGATCAGCTGCTTGCCCCCGGCGAAGCCGTTGGGGAAGCAGGTGCCCTCGTCCTTCTTGTCCGCGACGTAGAGCTTCTTGCCGTCGCGCATCCGCAGCGCCGTGCCGGACTGGTCGCGGCCGACCATCAGCACGTCACCGACGAGGACCATTTCGCTCCGCGACGCGAAGTCGAAGAGGCCCTCCTTCTTGACCGTCTTGTGCCAGCCCTTGTCGCCCGTCTTGAGGTCGACGGCCTGGAGCTGGGTGCAGTCGGCGTCGCTCTTGGCGCTGTCCTTGTAGGCCACGACGATCCTGCCGTCGTCGGTGGCCTCCGGGGTCGCGGAGCAGATCTTCTGCGGGAACGTGATGGCGCTCCACGCGGTCTTGCCGGTCTTCACGTTGTACGCGAGGAGCTGCTTGTACGCGGCCTTGACCACGATGTCGCCGTCGATCCACATGCCGGGGGCGTCGCCGCCGGAACCGGGGACCTTCGGCGCCTCCTTGTACCAGAGGACCTTCGCCTCGCCCGCCTGGCGACCGGCGTTGAGGTCTTCCTTGCCCTCGTGGCCGTCGCCGCTGCCGTTGCCGGGGTTGACCGGGGCGGTTGCGGAGGGCTTGGGGTCCTCCGTCTCCTTCGCCTCGGGCTTCTTGTCGTCGTCACCACCGCCGACGACGGCCCAGGTGACACCGCCCGCGACGAGCAGCGCGGCCACGGCCGCGGCGACGATCACCACGAGCTTGTTGCGCTTGTTCCCGCCGTTCCCGCCGTTCCCGTCACCGGGTGCGCCCGGTCCCGCGGGGAACTGCGGCTGCGTCGGCGGCTGCTGCGGATACCCGTACTGCGGCTGGGTCCCGTACGGGCCCGCCTGACCGGGCTGGGTCGGCTGCCCGTACGGGCCCGGCTGCTGGGGCTGCCCGTAGGGGCCCGGCTGGGTGGGCTGCCCGTAGGGGCCCGGCTGCCCGTAAGGGCCGGGCGGGCCGGGCTGGGCCGGGTAGCCGTAACCGGGCTGGGGCTGCGGTGGCTGCGGTGGCTGGTTCGGTGGCTGGTTCGGTGGCTGTGGAGCTCCGAAGCCGCCGGGCGGCGGCTGGTTGGGCGGCTGAGTCATCAGCGCTTCCCCCTTCACTGACTTTCGGCACGCCAAATGGTGCTGAGGCCAGCCTTTCTATCACCCTGACGCCCTACCACACGGGTCCGGCCCTGTCGCTGTCCCCAAGGGCAGACATAGCCGTAATCCGGCCGTTATGCGTCCTCCACGGGAGCTCTACGCATCCTCCGCGAGCTCAAGCCAGCGCATCTCCAACTCGTCGCGCTCGCCGATCAGTTCACGGAGCTCGGCGTCCAGTTTGGCCACCTTCCCGAAGTCCGTGGCGTTATCGGCGATTTGGGCGTGGAGCTTGGTCTCCCGCTCGGAGACCTTGCTCAACTGCCGCTCGACCTTCTGGAGCTCCTTCTTGGCGGCACGGCTGTCCTTGGCCGAACCCGAACCCGAACCCGAACCAGACCCCCCGGCGGCCGGGGCGGCCACCGCACCGGCACCCTGCCCGGACGTGCTCGCGGCCGGGGTCGCGGCGGCGCCGGTCTCCGCCATCCGCTGCCTGCGCTCCAGGTACTCGTCGATGCCGCGCGGCAGCATCCGCATGGTGAGGTCGCCGAGCAGCGCGAACACCTTGTCCGTCGTCCGCTCCACGAAGAACCGGTCGTGGGAGATCACGACCATGGAGCCGGGCCAGCTGTCGAGGACGTCCTCGAGCTGGGTCAGCGTCTCGATGTCGAGGTCGTTGGTGGGCTCGTCGAGGAAGAGGACGTTGGGCTCGTCCATCAGGAGCCGCAGCAGCTGCAGCCTGCGCCGCTCACCGCCGGAGAGATCACCGACCGGCGTCCACTGCTTCTCCTTGTTGAACCCGAACGTCTCGCAGAGCTGGCCAGCGGTCATCTCCCGGCCCTTGCCCAGGTCGACCCGCTCGCGCACCTGCTGCACGGCCTCGAGCACCCGCAGCGTCGGCTTCAGTTCGGCGACCTCCTGCGAGAGGTAGGCCAGCTTGACCGTCTTGCCGACGACGACCTTGCCCGCCGCGGGCTGCACCTCACCCTGGCTGCGCGCGGCCTCGGCCATGGCGCGCAGGAGCGAGGTCTTGCCCGCGCCGTTCACGCCGACCAGACCGATGCGGTCGCCGGGGCCGAGGTGCCAGGTCAGATGCTGCAGGAGCAGCTTGGGCCCGGCCTGTACGGACACGTCCTCCAGGTCGAACACCGTCTTGCCGAGCCGCGTCGTCGCGAACTTCATCAGCTCGCTGGTGTCGCGCGGCGGCGGCACGTCCGCGATCAGCTCGTTGGCGGCCTCGATGCGGAACTTCGGCTTGCTGGTGCGGGCCGGGGCGCCGCGCCGCAGCCAGGCGAGCTCCTTGCGCATCAGGTTCTTGCGCTTGGTCTCCTCGGTGGCCGCGATGCGCTCGCGCTCGGCGCGGGCGAAGACGTAGTCGGAGTAGCCGCCCTCGTACTCGAAGACGGAACCGCTCTGGACGTCCCACATGCGCGTGCACACCTGGTCGAGGAACCAGCGGTCGTGCGTCACGCAGACGAGCGCCGAGCGCCGGTTGCGCAGGTGCCCGGCGAGCCAGGCGATGCCCTCGACGTCCAGATGGTTGGTCGGCTCGTCGAGCACGATCAGGTCGGGTTCGCCGATGAGGAGCTTCGCGAGCGCGATACGGCGCCGCTCGCCGCCGGAGAGCGGACCGATGACGGTGTCGACGCCCTGCGGGAACCCGGGCATGTCCAGGCCGCCGAAGAGTCCGGTAAGGACGTCACGGATCTTGGCGTTGCCCGCCCACTCGTGGTCGGCGAGGTCGCCGATGACCTCGTGCCGGACGGTCGCCGTCGGGTCGAGCGAGTCGTGCTGCGTCAGCACGCCGAGCTGCAGCCCGCCGTTGTGCGTGACCCGGCCGGTGTCGGCCTCCTCCAGCTTGGCGAGCATCCGGATGAGGGTGGTCTTGCCGTCGCCGTTGCGCCCCACGACGCCGATCCGGTCCCCCTCGGACACGCCGAGCGAGACGCCGTCGAGCAGGGCACGGGTCCCGTACACCTTGCTGACTGCCTCGACATTGACCAGGTTGACGGCCATTAACGCTCCAGGGAAGGGGATCGATCGATCCCCCAGCCTAGTCGCCCGCGCGAGCGGACCTTCGGCCGCTCCGGGCGTACTTGATCAGTCACGCTGCGTGGCTACAACACCTACAGCGCCTACAGCACCGTGGCGCCCGCGGCGGGGGCCTGCGCCACCCGTGCCGCGCGGCAGGTGCCGGACGCCGTCAGGGCCTCGGCGATCCGTCGCGCGGAGCCCGCGTCCCCCGCGAGGAACGCCGTCGTCGGCCCCGAGCCGGAGACCAGCGCGGCGAGCGCACCGGCCGCGGTGCCCGTCGCGAGGGTGTCGCGCAGCGAGGGGAAGAGCGAGAGGGCGGCGGGCTGCAGATCGTTGCCGACGGCGGCGGCGAGGGCCTCGGCGTCGCCGCCGCGCAGGGCGGCGAGCAGCGCGGGGGACGCCGTGGGGGCGGGCGCGTGGGGCGTGAGGCGGTCGAACTCGCGATAGACGGCGGGCGTGGAGAGCCCGCCGTCGGCGACGGCGAACACCCAGTGGAAGGTGCCCCCGACGTCGAGGAGCTCCAGCTTCTCGCCCCGCCCGGTCCCGAGCGCGGCGCCGCCCACCAGGCTGAACGGCACGTCGCTGCCCAACTCGGCGCAGATGTCGAGCAGTTCACCCTGCGAGGCGCCGGTCCCCCACAGCGCGTCGCACGCCACGAGCGCGCCCGCGCCGTCGGCGCTGCCACCGGCCATGCCTCCCGCGACGGGGATGTCCTTGGCGATGTGGATGTGCACGTCGGGCGCGATGCCGTACCGCGCGCCGAGCAGCTCGGCGGCCCGCGCGGCCAGGTTCGTACGGTCCAGGGGCACTTGGTCGGAGCCGGGCCCCTCGCAGGTCACCCGCAGCTCGTCGGCGGCCGTGACGGTGACCTCGTCGTAGAGCCCGACGGCGAGGAAGACGTTGGCGAGGTCGTGGAAGCCGTCGGCGCGCGCGGCGCCCACCGCCAGCCGCACGTTGACCTTCGCGGGGACCCGTACCGTCACGCTCACGCGCCGGTCTCCTTGTGCTCGGCGATCCGCGCGAACTCCTCCACGGTCAGCGCCTCGCCGCGCGCCTGCGGCGAGACCCCGGCGGCGACCAGCGCGGCCTCCGCGGCGGCGGCCGACCCCGCCCACCCGGAGAGGGCGGCCCGCAGCGTCTTCCTGCGCTGCGCGAAGGCGGCGTCGACGACGGCGAACACCTCCCGCTTGGACGCGCTGGTCTTGACCGGCTCGGCGCGCCGCACCAGGGACACGAGGCCCGAGTCGACGTTCGGAGCGGGCCAGAAGACGGTGCGCCCGATGGATCCCGCGCGCTTCACGTCGGCGTACCAGTTGGCCTTCACCGACGGCACTCCGTAGACCCGCGACCCCGGCCCGGCGGCGAGCCGGTCGGCGACCTCGGCCTGCACCATCACGAGCGTGCGCTCGATGGTGGGGAAGGTGTCGAGCATGTGCAGCAGGACGGGCACGGCCACGTTGTACGGGAGGTTCGCGACCAGCGCGGTGGGCGCGGGGCCCGGCAGCTCCCTGACGAGCATGGCGTCGCTGTGCACGAGCCCGAAGGAGGTGGCCTTGTGCGGGAGGCGGGCCGCCACCGTCGCGGGCAGTGCCCCGGCGAGGGCGTCGTCGATCTCGACGGCGGTGACGTGGGCCGCGGTCTCGAGCAGGGCCAGGGTCAGGGACCCGAGCCCCGGGCCGACCTCGACGACCACGTCGTCCGGGCGGACCTCCGCGGTGCGGACGATGCGCCGCACCGTGTTGGCGTCGATGACGAAGTTCTGGCCGCGCTGCTTAGTCGGACGTACGCCGAGGGCAGCGGCCAGTTCGCGGATTTCGGCGGGGCCGAGGAGGGCGCCGTGCTCTGTGCTCACCGCACCAGGTTACGGGCCCTCACGACGACAGCCGTCTACAGCCGTCGCCCGCAGTGCGGCCAGGGGCTTGCGCCCCGCTGCACGTACAGCTTCTTCGCGCGGAACGTCTGTTCCGCGGCCGCCGCGTCCTGCGGCCGTCCCGAGCCGCCGAGCGCCTGCCACGTCCGCGTATCGAACTGGTACAGCCCGCCGTACGTACCGGAGGGGTCGACCGCGCCGGGCCGGCCGCCCGACTCGCAGTGGGCGAGCGAGCCCCAGTCGAGCTGGTCCGCCCCGGCCACCGACGACGGCATCTGCTTCGTGCCGACCTTCACGATCCGCTTCTGCGGCTCCCGCACCACCTCGGTCCGCACCCGGCGCGGCTTCTGCTTCACGCCGTTGACGGTCCGCACCGTGTACGTGACGCGTCTGACGCCCGCGTGGCCCGCCTGCGCCACGACCTCCGTGCCCCGGAAGAGCGACGCGTCCTCCTTCCTCTCCACCTCGAAGGGGATCGGCTCCTCCTGGACCTCCTTGGTCCCGGTGACCCGCATGACGGTGACGGTCTGCCCGTCGCGCGGGAAGCTCTCGGACGCGACCGACGTGGTGTCCTGCCCGCGCAGCCGCACCCCGGACTCGGCGACGGCCTCGCCCACGGTCGCCGCGTTCGTACGGATGGTCCGCTCCCGCCCGTCCGCCATGATCGTGACGGTGCGCTCCGTGAGGACGTCGAGCGCGAGTCCGTCCCGGTCGATGCGCCGGCTGCGCGAGGCCGACAGGGACGCCCCTTCCGCGCGCACCCCGAGCTGCCGCAGCGCGCCGTCGACGGTGCGCGCCGTGGTCCACACCTTGCGCCGCTCCCCGTCGAGGGTGAGGTGGACGGGCCGGCCGTAGCGGACGGCGATCTCGTCGCCGCTGGCGAGGGCGGTCCCGGACGCGGGCGCCACGATGTCGTGCGTGCCGACGGCGACGCCTTCGTCGGCGAGGAGTTCGCCGACGTCGTCCGCGAAGGTGTGCAGGGTGCGCGGGTGGCCGTCGACGATGAGCTCGACGGCCTTGTCGTTGGCGACGAACGCGGACGTGCCGCCCGCGAGGAAGGCGACGACGAGGGCCTGCGGCAGCAGCCGCCGCATCGCGTCGGGGCGCTCGGAGCGCGCGGGACCGCCTGCCGCGCGGCCGGACGTGCGGCCGGACGTGCGGCCTGTGCTCTTGCGGCGCGCGGCCCGCCCGCCGCCGTCGGCGGACTGCTGCCGCGGCAGCAGTCCCTCGTCGGGCGCGGCGGGAATGGCGTCGAGGAGGGTGACCTCATACTCGCCAGCGCCGTATCGGGGCTCGCCGTATCGCGGCTCGCCGTACCCGGCATCGGCGTACGCGCTCCCGACGAAAGCCGCACCCCCGAAGGCCGCGCCCCCATAGGCGGCACCACCGTACGGCGCCTCGCTCCACGCCTCGTGCGGCACTTCGTGCGGCGCTTCGTACGACGCTTCGTACGGCGTCTCGTAGGACAGCTCGTACTGCTGCGGCGGCTGTGGCGGTTGTGGTTCGTAACGCGGTTCGTACGTCTCGTACGGCGAATTGCTCACGACGACGCTCCAGAGGTCCGTACCGGGCGGACAGAACCTAGCGGAGCTCTCGTCACTCTCCAAAGCAGCGCGACTACGCTGTGTCGCCGCGTTGACCTGAGCTGTCCCCCGCGGGGGCAGGCGCCGTTATCGGTCAGTAAGCAAAGGCGCGCGCCGTGTTCGCGGAGACGGCCGTGGCCATGGCGTCCTCGTCGATACCGCGAATTCCGGCCATCGCGCGCAACGTGACCGGAATGAGATACGGGGCGTTAGGCCGTCCGCGGTACGGGGCGGGCGTGAGGAACGGCGCGTCCGTCTCGACGAGCACGAGATCGAGCGGTGCGACGGCCAGCGCGTCGCGCAGATCCTGCGCGTTCTTGAAGGTGACGTTGCCGGCGAAGGACATGAAGTAGCCGTGCTCGGCGCAGATTTGCGCCATCGCCGCGTCGCCGGAGTAGCAGTGGAAGACGGTGCGCTCGGGGGCGCCCTCTTCCTTCAGGACGCGCAGCACATCGTCGTGGGCCTCGCGATCGTGGATGACGAGCGTCTTGCCGTGCCGCTTGGCGATCTCGATGTGGGCGCGGAAGGACCGCTCCTGCGCGGCCATGCCCTCCGGCCCGGTGCGGAAGTAGTCGAGGCCGGTCTCACCGACGCCGAGCACGTGCGGCAGCGCGGCGAGCCGGTCGATCTCGGCGAGCGCCTCGTCCAGGGCGGTGTCGCCGCCCGCCGCGCGGGCGCCCTGCCGGGACCAGCCGTCGGGGTCGCCGAGGACGATGCGGGGCGCCTCGTTGGGGTGGAGGGCGACGGTCGCGTGCACGCTGTCGTGCGCGGCGGCGGTCTCGGCCGCCCACCGGGACCCGCGCACGTCGCACCCCACCTGCACCACCGTCGTGACGCCCACGGCGGCGGCCTTGGCGAGGCCCTCCTCCACCGTGCCCGACTGCATGTCGAGGTGGGTGTGCGAATCGGCGACCGCGACCCGGAGCGGTTCGGGAAGGGGCGGCGGGACGTCGGCGTTCTTCGAAGGCATGCCCTCGATCCTACGAAGCCCGCCGCGGGGGCGGCGCTAGTGCCCCTTGCGGTGCTGGAAGGGGTGCAGCAGGTCGGACAGGTGCCAGTGGTGATCGGTCCCGTGCCCGGCCACCGTGGCACCACCGGCGGCGACGACGTCGGCGTCGGCCTGCGGCGGGTCCACCGGCCCCGCGGGCTTGCCCACCCGGGTGCCGTCGTGCTGCCGCCTCATCATGTCGAGCACCGAGGACACCTGCCCCGCCCGCATGATCCGCACGACGTGGCCACCGCAGTTCACACAGGTGGGCCGGGTCAGCGGCGACGGCACATGGCTG
Organism: Streptomyces sp. NPDC046465; assembly: GCF_040646035.1. Classification (NCBI taxonomy): domain Bacteria; kingdom Bacillati; phylum Actinomycetota; class Actinomycetes; order Kitasatosporales; family Streptomycetaceae; genus Streptomyces; species Streptomyces sp. NPDC046465. The sequence continues at coordinate 122,118 of NZ_JBEYZK010000013.1, read as the reverse complement.
CCGTCCGCCAGATACATCACGAATTCATGACCCGTGGCGTCCACGTGGTGCTCTATCTCGTACGCCTGCTCCCAGCCGTGCCCGCACCGCATGCAGGCGAAGGCGTACGACTCGTGAACGACGTTTGTCGCCGTCGTGGGGTGGCCGGTGTCTGCGATCTCACTCATGCCAGCTGCTCCTCTTGCCCGAGGGACAAGCACTGCCGGAGTCCCGGGAAGGCCCGGGACCGGAAGCGTGGGGACGGGTGCGTCCCTTCAACCAGTGGACGCTTTTCCCGGAGCAAGCGCATCAGACCTGTCGAGCATTGGAGCCGTTTTGGCCTTTCCATAGGAAAGAGGCCTGGTGCGGGGCCCGCGCTTTGCCATTCACGATAGTCCTTTGCCTCCCGATGGGCTGCCCCGATCCGCATTCTTTGCCGCCACGACGGCATCGAAGACGTCCCTCTTGGGAAGGCCCGCTTCGGCGGCGACCGCGGCGATGGCCTCCTTGCGCCGCTCGCCCGCCTCCTCGCGGACCCGCACCCGGCGCACCAGCTCCTCGGGGCTGAGCTCCCCGGCGCTCTTCTCGGGGGCGCCCTCGACGACGACGGTGATCTCCCCGCGCACGCCGTCGGCCGCCCATTCGGCGAGCTCCTTCAGCGCACCGCGCTTGACCTCTTCGTACGTCTTGGTGAGCTCGCGGCAGACCGCGGCCCTGCGCTCCTCGCCGAACGCCTCGGCCATCGCGGCGAGCGTGTCGTCGATGCGGTGCGGGGCCTCGAAGTAGACGAGGGTGCGGCGGTCCTCCGCGACCTCCTTCAGGCGCGAGAGGCGCTCGCCCGCCTTGCGCGGCAGGAAACCCTCGAAGCAGAAGCGGTCCACCGGCAGGCCCGAGAGCGCGAGCGCGGTGAGCACGGCGGAGGGACCCGGCACGGCCGTCACCCGCACGTCCCGCTCCACGGCGGCGGCGACGAGGCGGTAGCCGGGGTCGGAGACGGACGGCATCCCCGCGTCCGTCACGAGCAGCACTCGCGCGCCGCCCACCAGGGCCTCGACCAGCTCGGGCGTGCGCGCGCTCTCGTTGCCCTCGAAGTACGAGACGACCCGCCCGCCCACCTGGACGCCGAGCGCCTGGGTGAGCCTGCGCAGGCGCCGCGTGTCCTCGGCGGCGACGACGTCGGCCGACGCCAGTTCGGCGGCGAGCCGCGGCGGCGCGTCGGTGACATCGCCGATGGGCGTGCCTGCCAACACAAGGGTTCCGGGGGAATTTGCGCTTCCTGTCACTGTTCCATCCTCGCAGGGCCCACGGACGGGACTCGCACAGTCTGGTTCCCTACGATGGCGCGGTGACCAGTACCGCGTCTTCCCCGGACACCCGCGAGGGCCAGGCAGCCGAGGAGCAGCAGCCCTCGTGGCAGCGGCGGCTGCGCCGATTCGGGCATGCGGAGCGGCCCAGAGAGGACGTCGCGACGCGCCTCGTCCCCGCGTACGCGGAGCCGAGCCCCCGCCTGTGGATGACGCTCGGCCTGTCGAAGCCCTTCGCGGAGCAGGTGGTGCGCTGGTCCGGCTGGGCGGGCCCGCTGCTGATCACGCTCGTCGCCGGGATCACCCGCTTTCTGAACCTCGGCAATCCCAAGGCCGTGATATTCGACGAGACGTATTACGCGAAGGACGCCTGGGCGCTCATCCACCGCGGCTTCGAGGTCAACTGGCCGGACAAGGTCAACGACGACGTCCTGCGGCAGGGCAGCGACATCGCGATCCCGCACGACGCGGCGTACGTGGTGCACCCGCCGGTCGGCAAGTACGTGATCGGCGTCGGCGAATGGCTGTTCGGCTTCGACCCGTTCGGCTGGCGGTTCATGACGGCTGTGCTCGGCACGCTGTCGGTGCTCATGCTGTGCCGGATCGGGCGGCGGCTGTTCCGCTCGACGTTCCTGGGGTGTCTGGCGGGCGCGCTGCTCGCGGTGGACGGCCTGCACTTCGTGATGAGCCGCACGGCGCTGCTCGACCAGGTCCTGATGTTCTTCGTCCTGGCCGCGTTCGGGTGTTTCCTGATCGACCGGGACAAGGCGCGGGCGCGGCTCCTTGCGGCGCTGCCGACCGACGAGGACGGCCGGGCGCGGCCCGACCTGCGGGTCGCGCAGACGGCGCGGCTCGGGTGGCGGCCCTGGCGGTGGGCGGCCGGGCTCTGCCTGGGGCTCGCCTTCGGCACCAAGTGGAACGGCCTGTACGTGATGGTCTTCCTCTGTCTGATGACGGTCCTGTGGGACGTGGGCGCGCGCCGGGTGGCCGGGGCGGTGCGGCCCTACCGCGCGGTCCTGAAGCGGGACGTGCTGCCGGCGTTCGTATCGACGGTGCCGGTGGCCCTCGCCACGTACGTCGTGTCCTGGCTCGGCTGGATCCTCTCGCCCGCGGACGGCTCCGGCGGCTATTACCGCGACTGGGCGGCGACGAGCGGCAAGGGCGGCGGCTGGACCTGGCTGCCGGACTGGGTGCGCAGCCTGTGGCACTACGAGCACGCGGTGTACGAGTTCCACGTGGGCCTGTCCTCGCCGCACACCTACCAGTCGAACCCGTGGAGCTGGCTCGTCGACGGCCGCCCCGTCTCGTACTTCTACGAGTCGCCGCTGCCCGGCAAGGACGGCTGCCCCGCGGACACCACCGACAAGTGCGCCCGCGAGGTCCTCGCGCTCGGCACCCCGGTGCTGTGGTGGGTGGCGGCCCTCGCGCTGCTCTACGTGCTGTGGCGGTGGGCGTTCCGGCGCGACTGGCGGGCGGGCGCGATCCTCTGCGGCGTCCTGGCGGGCTATCTGCCCTGGTTCTTCTACCAGGAGCGGACGATCTTCTACTTCTACGCGGTCGTGTTCGTACCGTTCCTCTGTCTCGCGGTGGCGATGCTGATCGGCGCGCTGCTCGGGCCGCCGGGTTCGAGCGAACGGCGGCGCATGGCGGGCGCCGCGGGATCGGGCGTCGTCGTCCTGCTGATCCTCTGGAATTTCATCTATTTCTGGCCCATCTACACCGGTACCGCGATTCCCATCGATTCCTGGCGGTCACGGATGTGGCTGGATACATGGGTGTAACGCACACCATGGACACCGTCGGATAACGACAGCCCCTGTCTCCACCCCCGCCCCCTTAGGGTTCTGGGCGAACGACCCTCCCGGGCATACCCGGGAGGGCTCCTGGGGAGGGGAGCGCTTCATGCGCAGCGGAGTAAAGGTCGCGCTGGTCGGCGGGGTCTTCGCCGTGGTGGTGGGGGGCGCCGGGTACGGCGCGTACAACGTGGTGAACGGCGTGAACGGGGGCAACCGTTCGCCGGGCCCCGGCGGCGGCGAGGTGAAGACGGGCCCGCTCGCGAGCGGCGAGGTGCGGGACGCCGCACGGGAGTTCCTCACGGCATGGGCTTCCGGCGACATCGACGGAGCGGCCTCGTACACGAACAACAGCGAGCAGGCGGCCAGGGCGCTGACCGCCTACCGCGAGGACGCCCACCTGACCAAGGTGAAGCTCACCCCGAAGCCGGCGTCCGGCACCCGGGTGCCGTTCTCCGTGTCCACGACGGTGTCGTACGAGGGGAAGAGCAAGCCCTTCCGTTACGACTCCCAGCTCACCGTCGTCCGCGGCGAGACCACCGGCCGCCCGCTCGTCGACTGGCGGGCCGCGGTCGTCCACCCCTCCCTGGAGAAGGGGGACACGCTCGTGACCGATGAGGCCTCGGCGCCGCCCATCCAGGCGGTCGACCGGGCGGGCGTCGTCCTGCGCGCGAAGGACTACCCCTCGCTCGGCCCCGTCCTCGAGGAGCTGCGCGGCAAGTACGGCGACAGCACGGGCGGCGAGCCCGGCGTGGAGCTGTACGTCCAGCACGAGGACGAGAACGCGGGCACCCGCACGCTGGTCACCCTCGCGAAGGGCAAGCCCGGCAAGCTGCGCACCACGCTCAGCGCGGGCGTGCAGAAGGCGGCGGAGGAGGCGGTCCTGCGCAACGCCGAGTCCTCGGTGGTGGCGCTGAAGCCGAGCACCGGCGACGTCCTCGCCGTCGCCAACAACCGCAAGGACGCGTTCAACGCGGCGTTCTCCGGCCGGGTGGCCCCCGGTTCGACGATGAAGATCCTCACGTCGGCGATGCTCATCGACAAGGGGATCACCAAGGCGGGCGGCGCCGCGCCCTGCCCGGCCACCGCGACCTGGCAGAGCCAGACCTTCCACAACCTGACGGGCATGGCGCCGAACGAGTCCGCGACGTTCTCGGAGGACTTCGCGCGCTCCTGCAACACGGCGTTCGTGAAGCTCATCGACGAGGACGGCCTCACGGACGCCTCGCTCACCGAGGAGGCGCGGGACAACTTCGGCCTGGGCGGCGACAACTGGAAGGTCGGCATCCCCTCCTTCGACGGCTCCGTGCCGGAGTCCGCGGGCTCCGACCGCGCGGCGAACGCCATAGGCCAGGGCAAGGTCCAGATGAACCCGCTGAACATGGCCTCCATCACGGCGACGGCGATGACCGGCTCCTTCCGGCAGCCGGTGATCGTGCCGCGCTCCCTCGACGACCGTGACCTGGCCACCGCGCAGGGCCTGCGCCCCGCCACGGTCCAGCAGTTGCGGCAGATGATGAACCGCACGGCGGTCAGCGGCACCGGGGCGCGCGCCATGGCGGGCCTGGGCAGCGACGTCGGCGCGAAGACCGGCTCGGCGGAGGTCGACGGCCAGGAGAAGTCGGACAGCTGGTTCACCGGCTACCGGGGCGATGTCGCGGCGGCCGCGATGACGCAGCGGGGCGGGCACGGCGGCGACGCGGCGGGACCCATCGTGGCGGCGGTGCTGGGGGCAGGGTAGAGGGTCGGCCGGTGCGCCGCCCGGACGGGCGGCGAAATTGGTCAAGGGCTTCTCCGCGCGCCTCTAAGGTGGCCTTCCGGTGAGGAGCCGGGGGTTCTTGGGGAACTGCTGCGGAGGGTTTGTGGGCAAGCGAAGGCGCGCCGCCGAACGCAAGAGCGTCGGCGGCAGAAACATGAAGGTCCGTCCGGGAGTGCTCGGCGGGGCTGCGGCCGCGGTCGTGTGCGGGGTGGGGGCCGCCGCGTTCGCCTTCTCCGGAGGCTCCGGTTCCGATGGGGGCGGCTCGTCCGTCGACGAGAAGCAGGTGGCGACGGGCCCGCCGACGGCGGCCGAAGTGCGCACCACCGCGCGGGCGTTCCTCGCCGCGTGGGCCGAGGGCGACGCGGCGCGGGCGGCCGCGCTCACGGACGACCGCGCGGCAGCGGCCAAGGCCCTGACGTCCTACCGCAAGGACGGCCACCTCACGAAACCCCGTCTGACGCCCGGCAAGCGGTCGGGCGCCGACGTGCCCTTCAAGGCGGCGGCCACGGTCTCGTACGAGGGAAAGAACAAGCCCTTGTCGTACGCCTCCGAGCTCACCGTCGTCCGCAGGAAGAGCGACGGCAAGGTGCTCGTCGGCTGGCGGCCCTCCGTGCTGCACCCGGAGCTGAAGCGGGGCGACCGGCTGGTCACCGGCGAGGCGGGCGACCCGCCGATCAAGGCGGTGGACCGGGGCGGCGCCGAACTGACGCGGGAGAAGTACCCCTCGCTCGGCACGGTCCTCGACGGGCTGCGCGAGAAGTACGGCAAGAAGGCGGGCGGCAAGGCGGGCGTCGAGCTGCGCGTGGTGCGGGCGGGGTCCGACGCGGCGAAGAAGGACGCGTCGGAGAAGGACACGTCGGGGTCGGCATCGACGAAGAAGAAAAACGACGCCGACTCGGTGCCCGACAAGACGCTCCTGACGCTGGCCCCCGGCACGCCGGGGACGCTGAAGACGACGTTCAGCGGTTCGCTGCAGTCGGCCGCCGAGAAGGCGACGGCCAAGCGGAAGCGGGCCTCCGTCGTCGTGGTCAAGCCCAGCACCGGCGAGATCCTCGCCGCCGCCAACTCCACCCCCGGCGGCTTCAACACGGCCTTCCAGGGCTCCATCGCGCCCGGCTCCACGATGAAGGTCATCAGCTCGTCGCTGCTTCTGGAGAAGAAGCTCGCGGGCGTGGACAAGAAGCACCCGTGCCCCAAGTACGAGACGTACGGCGGCTGGAAGTTCCAGAACGACGACAAGTTCGAGATCAAGGGCGGCACGTTCCGGGCGAGTTTCGCCCGGTCCTGCAACACGGCCTTCATCAGCCAGGCCAAGAAGCTCCAGGACGACTCCCTGACCAAGCAGGCGCAGGAGGTCTTCGGGCTCGGCCGCGACGACTGGTCGATCGGCGTGCCCACCTTCGACGGGGCGGTCCCGGTGCAGAGCGACGCCCAGATGGCGGCCTCGCTCATCGGGCAGGGCGCGGTCCGGATGAACCCGCTGAACATGGCGTCGGTGGCGGCCACGGTGAAGTCGGGCAAGTTCAAGCAGCCCTACCTCGTCTCGCCCGACCTCGACGACCGCAAGCTGGCGACCGCGTCCCGCACGATGTCGGGCTCGACGGCTTCGGCGCTGCGGGAGCTCATGCACTACACGGCGGTCGCAGGAACGGCCGTCGAGCCGATGTCGGGTCTCGGCTCCGACATGGGCGCGAAGACCGGCTCGGCGGAGGTCGACGGCCAGAAGAAGCCCAACGGCTGGTTCACCGCGTACCGGGGCGATCTGGCCTCGGCGGCGGTCGTCCAGGAGGGCGGGCACGGCGGGGACTCGGCGGGGCCTGTGGTGCGGGCGATGCTGCTGGCCGGGGGCTGAGTCCGCGGTTCGACGGTGCGGGCCGCGGCGTCCGGTCCCGCCGCTCGGTTCGGTCCGCCGCTCGGTACGGCTTGTCCGCTCTGCGGATACGTGCTCGCGTGCCCCGTACATGGACCGCTAGCGTGCCGGGCATGAGCGCTACCTCACCCGTACCGTCCGACGCCCACCCCCGATTCGCCGAGGCCCTCAAGCAACTGGGTCTCGGCGATCTGCTTCCCCGGGTCCGCCGCTTCCCCGACCACACCCGCACCGCGGCGGAGGCGGCCGCGGCCGTCGGCTGCGAGCTCAGCGAGATCTGCAAGTCCTTGATCTTCGCGGCGGACGGCGTGCCGATCCTGGTCCTCATGGACGGCTCGTCCCGCGTCGACCTGGACCTCGTACGCGGCGAACTGGGCGCGGAGAAGGTCACCCGCGCCAAGGCGGACATCGTCCGCGAGACCACCGGCTACTCGATCGGCGGCGTCCCGCCCTTCGGCCACGCCACGAAGACCCGCGTACTCGCCGACCGCTCCCTCCTCCGCCACGACGTGGTGTGGGCGGCGGCCGGCACGCCCTACGCGGTCTTCCCGATCGCCCCCGATGCCCTGGTCGCCCACGCGGGCGCCACGCTGGTGGACGTGCGCGAGACCTCCGAGTGACCCCGCTGGTCGCGGCAGCCGTCCTGCTCGCCGCCGTCACGCACGCCAGCTGGAACGCGATAGCCCACCACATCACGGACAAGCTGGTCGGCTTCACCCTGATATCCGGCGGCGGCACGCTGATCGGCCTGCTCCTGGCCCCCTTCGTCCCCCTCCCGCACGCCGAGGCCTGGCCCTACCTCCTCTTCTCCGCGGCCCTCCACGTCGGCTACTACGCGCTGCTCATGCGGTCGTTCAAGCTCGGCGACTTCGGCCAGGCCTACCCCATCGCACGCGGCACCGCACCGCTGGTGGTCACCGTCCTCGCGGCGGTCTTCGCGGGCGAGGTCCCCGACGCCTGGCAGGCGGCAGGCGTCGCCGTCTCCTGCGCGGGCCTGACCTGGCTCGCCCTGTGGGGCATCCGAGGTTCGGGCCGCCGCCCCGACTGGGCGGCGATCGGCGCGGCCCTCGCGACGGGCGTCTCCATCGCGGCATACACGGTGGTGGACGGCCTCGGCGTCCGCGCCTCCGGCTCCTCGATGGCCTACATCGCCTGGCTGATGATCCTGGAGGGCATCGCGGTCCCGCTGTACGCGGCGTACCGCTGGCGCGGCGAACTGCTCCCGCGCCTGCGCCCGTTCGCCGCGGTGGGCCTGCTCGGCGCGGCCCTCTCGGTCACCGCGTACGGCCTGGTCCTATGGGCCCAGACGAAGGCGGACCTGGCCCCGATCTCCGCACTCCGGGAGTCCTCGATCATCGTAGGAGCGGCAATCGGCGCGGTCTTCTTCAAGGAACGCTTCGGGGCGCCGCGGTTGCTGGCGGCGGGGTTGATGGTGGCGGGGATCGGGTTGATGCTGCATGCGGGGTAGCCCTCCCGGGCGGGGGAGCTGAGGGGGCGGCACGTTCCGGTGGCCGCCCCCTCCCACTGCCTGGGCTCCGCTTACACCTCCGCTCACGGGTCCGGCGTCGAGACCTCTGCCCACACCGCCTTCCCGGGCCCGGTCCGCTCGGTGACGCCCCACCGGTCGGCGAGGGCGAGGGCGGCGACGAGGAAGAGCCCACGACCCGAGCACGCGTCACTGTCCGGCAGCGGCATCGGTCGCGGCAGCTCGCAGGCGGCGTCGTGCACCTCGATCCGTACGCCACCCGACATCCGCAGGTAGCGGGTCTCCACCTCCCGCCCTCGGGGCACGACCCCATGAACGACGGCGTTGCCGAACAGCTCCGACAGGACGAGCAGCGCGATGTCCTCGGCACCGCTCAACTCCCAGGCGGCCAGCACCTTCCGCAGCCCTTCCCTGGCCCGCCCGACGGACCGGGGGTGCCGGGGCCACCTGAGTACGACGACGCCGTGCGCTTCTCCCTCCATCAGGCCGCCGCCACACCGTGGATGAACCGTGGCCCCACGTCGACACCGTGCACGGCGAGCCACAGCGCCCGCCTCCGCCGCCGCTGCAACCGCAGCTCGTCGGCTACGAGGTAGGGCCGGACGATCGCGTTTTCCTCTCCGTTCAGCAGGTCCAACTCGACGTACGGACCGAGCTGTTCCCACCCGGGCGGCAGGAAGGTGGGCCCGCTTCGGTGCCGCCCCGTAGCCGGGAGCAACAACCGCAACAGTGCCCCGAAGAGACGGGCGATAAGGTCAGCCATGTCAGCGCTCCTCCAAGCGTTGGCCATGCCCCCGGACGCCGTGTCGCGTCGCGGGGGTGTTTCCGTGCGCTGCGGCACGCGGCAGCAGCAACGCCCCACGGTGATGAACAGATCACAGTGGGCAACCAACACCAGATTGCACCCGCAGCGATTCGAACTGCAACCGAACCGTTTGGAAATAGTTCCAACTTCCCGAGCGAGCCCTACTCTTGGTCCCGCAACGCACTGTGCAAGGGGGCTCACATGTCGCAGCCGCGACCCACTGTCCGCCGTCGCCGACTGGCGTCACTTCTCGTCGAACTGCGTGAGGCGGCAGGCAAGTCGATGGAGGACGCCGCAGAACGCATCGGCTGTCACAAGACAAAGATCAGCCGCATCGAGAACGCCCGGCTCGGCGTCTCGCTGGGCGAGTTGCGGGATCTACTCACGTTCTACGGAATCGATGACGCCTCATACATCGAGGAGTTGGTGAACCTGGCCCGGCGGGGAGGGGAGCGGGGCTGGACCCGTAACCTCGGAGCGACGCTCCCTTCGTACGCCGACCACATCGACTACGAGGAGACGGCCAATTACATCCGCTCGTTCCAACCGCTGCTGATCGCCGGGCTCCTACAGACGCCTGACTATGCGCGAGCCCTCTACGGAGCCAACCCCGAGAAGTTCAGCAGCGAGCAAGTGGACCAGTACGTGCACACCCGCATGCAGCGCCAACAAGTCCTGGAGAGGGACGACGCACCCCACCTTGTGATCATCGAGGGTGAGGCAGCGCTCCGGAACGAGGTGGGTGGCAGAGAGGTGATGGCGCCGCAGCTCGACCGCCTGATCGAGTCCGCCGACCGCCCCAACATCGATGTGCAGGTGCTGCCGTTCAATGGCGGCGCCCATGTAGGGCTCACCGGAGCCTTCGTACTGTTCGGCTTCCCCACCCCCGCTTTCTCCGACGTCGTGTGCGTGGAGCACATCACCGGGACCCTGCACATGGAGACCACGGAGGAGATGCGCTCGTATACGCTCGCGTTCGACTCGCTGAGGTCCCTTGCGCTGAGTCCTGCGGCCAGCCTCGATCTGATCCGGCGAGTCAGGAATGAACTCTGACGAACTGAAAGTCGAGGTAGCCACCATGCTGCTCGTCCCCGAACTCGGCAACGTCGCATGGCGCAAGAGCAGCTACAGCGGCGGGGGTTCGGGAGGAGGCGACTGCGTGGAAGTCGCCGACCTCCCCCGCCACACCGCGATACGCGACAGCAAGAACCCGAGCGGCCCCGCCCTCACCTTCCCCCAAGAGGCATGGGCCCCCTTCGTCACGGCGATCAGGTCGCCCCACACCTGGTAGCCGTGGGAGCGCGAGCCAACGATCAACGACGGAGCTGCCCGGATCCAGCACATCCTCACCACTAAGCCGCAACAGATGGATGACCAACCGTGAGCGCCGAGATAGTCACCGAGTTCCGCAAGTCGTCGTACTCGGACCAGCAGGGCGACTGCCTTGAGGTCGCACACACCAGCATCGGGGGGCACGCCGTACGCGACAGCAAGAGACCGGCGGGACCGACCCTCGCCTTCCGCCAGGAGGCGTGGGACGACTTCGTCGCGGGGATCAAGTCGGCCCGCTCCAGGTAGCCGAAGTCAGCCACCCGCTGCGCGGATACGGTGTCCAGCTCGATGGACACCGCCCCCCATCCTCCCGAGGACGTTCATGCCCCACGAACCGACGACCGCAGCCGAATACTGGGACAAGTACAAACCCCACAAGGGCGAGGGGCCCCAGGCCGTGCCACAGGCCGACCGGTTCGAGTGGACTCAGTATCCCGGTCACGGGCCCGGTGCCGAGATCCTCGGCCGCCCCCGCCGCGCTCTCGAGCTGGGACCGGCCGAAGGCAAGGAAGCCGCTCACCTGGCCCACCGAGGCGTGGACGTGACGGCGGTGGACTTGTCCGCGGTGCAGATCGAGCGGGCCCGGACCTTTTGGTGGGAGACCCCGGGGCTGTCCTTCGTCCACGGGGAGGCCCGCGCGTTCCTCGCCGCCGACACCACGGCGTACGACGCGATCTATTCGGTGTGGGGCGCCGTGTGGTTCACCGACCCCGAGGATCTGTTTCCAGTCGTCGCCACGCACCTCACCCCCGGCGGCATCTTCGCGTTCTCCCAAGCCGAGCCCGTCGCCGGTTTCTACGGCCCCCAGCAGATGCGCGGCAAGTGGCTCGAGGGGCGTGAGCGCGAACTCACCGTGATGCGCTGGCAGTTCTCCCCCGAGATGTGGGCGGACATACTCAAGCGACACAGCTTCACCGGCGTCGACGCCCACATCCTCAAGGCCCCCGACCCCAAGAGCTTGGGGACTCTCATGGTGCGCGCGCAGGCTCCGCGGTAGGCGCGGTAGGACCGGTCGAGGCCGAAGTCCACGGGCTACGTCGCCTCGCGCAGCGCCCGTACCAGTGCCTGTGCCCGTGGGTCTGCCGTCACTCCCTTGTTCATGCCGTTCGTCACGTAGCCGAAGGCGAGGCCCGAGTCCGGGTCTGCGAAGCCGAGGGCGCCGCCGCGGCCGGGGTGGCCGAAGGAGGCGGGGGACAGGAGCGGGGACGCGCCGCCGTGCAGCATGTAGCCGAGGCCGAAGCGGGTGGTGACGACCAGGACGCGGTCGGGGCCCGCGGACGCCTCGGTCCGGGCGAGCGCCACCGTGTCGGGGGTGAACAGGCGCCGCCCGCCGGGCACTTCGCCGATCAGCGCCGCGTAGAAGCGGGCGATCCCGTCCGCCGTGGCCACGCCGTTGGACGCGGGCAGCGCCGCCGCCCGGTACGCGGCGTCGTTCTCGTCCGGCACGGGATCGATCGCGCCGAACGCGCGGCGGGTCAGCGAGGCGGGGTCCTCGTACGCCTCGGACACGTTCCGCTTGGGGCGGACTCTTGGGCCACCCGGCGCCGGGGGCGGGTCGATGCGGCCCAGTCGGCCGGCCCGCGCCGCCTCCGCCTCCGGGAGTCCGACCCAGAGGTCGAGGCCGAGCGGGCGGGCGATCTCGGCCGCGATCCACTCCCCCACGGGCCGCCCCGTCACGCGCCGCACCAGCTCGCCGACCAGCCAGCTGTACGTATGCGCGTGGTAGCCGTGCTCCTCGCCGGGCTCCCAGAAGGGGGCCTGCGCCGCGACGACCGCGGCGGCGAGGTCCGGGTCGAGCGCCTCGGCGGGCGTCAGCGGGCGGTCCAGGGCGGGGACGCCCGCGCGGTGCGCGAGGACGTGCCGGACCAGGACCCGTTCCTTGCCGCGCGCCTTGAACTCCGGCCAGTAGTCGCCGACCGGCGCGTCCAGGTCCAGCTTGCCGCGCTGGTGCAGCAGGAGCAGCGCGGCCGCCGCCACGCCCTTGGTCGCCGAGCGGACGATCTGCGCGGTGCCGGGCTCCCACGGCGCGTCACCCGCGGCGAGGTCCCCGTCGACGTCCTTCGCGCCGCCCCACAGGTCCACGACCTGCTGCCCGTCGCGGTACACGGAGACCGCGGCGCCCCGTTCCCCGCGCTCGCCGAAGTTGCGTACGAAAGCGTCCCGGACCGGCTCGAACCCGGCCGCCACCGTGCCGTGCACCCCGACCCCGCCGCCCTGAACCCCACCCATGACATCGTTCATGACCTCGTTCATGACAAGGTCAACGGACCCGCACCTGCCGTCGATTCCCTAGCGTCCCGCCTTCACCGTCTTCGGATCGAAGCCGAAGGGCAGTTCCAGCCGGTGTGCGCTCATCAGGTCGTCGTCGGAAAGGAGCTCACCCGTCGGCCCGTCGGCCGCGATGACGCCCTCGCTGAGGATCAGCGCACGGGGGCAGAGCTCCATGGCGTACGGCAGGTCGTGCGTGACCATCAGGACCGTCACGTCCAGGGACCGCAGGATGTCGGCCAGCTCGCGGCGCGAGGCCGGGTCGAGGTTCGAGGACGGCTCGTCCAGGACGAGGATCTCCGGCTCCATGGCGAGGACCGTGGCCACCGCCACCCTGCGCCGCTGGCCGAAGGAGAGGTGGTGCGGCGGCCGGTCCGCGAACTCCGCCATGCCGACCTGCGACAGGGCCTTGAGGACCCGCGCCTCCAGCTCCGGCCCCCGCATCCCGGCCGCCGCGGGACCGAAGGCGACGTCCTCGCGCACCGTCGGCATGAACAGCTGGTCGTCCGGGTCCTGGAAGACGATGCCGACCCGGCGCCTGATCTCCGCCATGTGCCGCTTGCCGACGGGCAGTCCGGCCACGGTCACCGTGCCCGCGCCGCCGGTCAGGATGCCGTTCAGGTGCAGTACGAGGGTCGTCTTGCCCGCGCCGTTCGGCCCGAGCAGCGCGACGCGCTCGCCGCGCCCGACGGTGAGGTCGACGCCGAAGAGCGCCTGGTGCCCGTCGGGGTAGGCGAAGGCCAGTCCGGCCACGTCGAGAGAAGGTGGTGCAGAGGTCACAGGGTCCATCCCAACAGGCATACGACGAGTGCGGTCAGCGGCAGGGCCAGCGCGTACGTCCACTGCGCCCGGGAGGCCTCCACCTCGTCGATGACCGGCATCGACCCGGCGTAACCGCGGCTGACCATGGCCAGGTGCACGCGCTCGCCCCGCTCGTACGAGCGGATGAAGAGCGCGCCCGCGGACTTGGCGAGGACGCCCCACTGCCGCACGCCCCGCGCCTCGAAGCCGCGCGACTCGCGGGCGATCTTCATGCGGCGCATCTCGTCCGTGATCACGTCGCCGTACCGGATCATGAACGAGGCGATCTGGACCAGGAGCGGGGGCAGCTTGAGGCGCTGCAGTCCGAGGAGCAGGGCGCGCAGTTCGGTCGTGGAGGCGAGCAGCACGGACGCGGCGACGCCCAGTGTGCCCTTGGCCAGGACGTTCCACGCGCCCCAGAGTCCGTTGACGCTGAGGGACAGGCCGAGCACGTCGACGCGCTCGCCCTGGGCGACGAACGGCATCAGCACGGCGAACGCCACGAACGGGATCTCGATCAGCAGCCGCTTCAGCAGGAACCCGGCCGGGACGCGGGCGGCGTACGCGACGACGCCGAGCAGCACCGCGTACAGGCCGAAGGCCCACATCGCCTCGCGCGGCGTGGAGACCACCACGATCACGAAGCAGAAGACGGCCGCGAGCTTGGTGTGCGGGGGGAGCGCGTGCACCGGCGAGCGGCCCCGGCGGTAGAGCCGGTGGGCGTGGCCCGCACCCATGTCAGGCCTTCTCGGAGGTGACGCTCTCGGGCACGGCGGCCGGCGAGGCGTCACTCGTACGGCGGCGCCGCAGCGCCCAGAAGACCGCGGACCCGGCGACGACCGTGACGCCCACGCCGATCACCCCGGCGAGCCCGCCGGAGACGCGGGCGTCGGTGACGTCCTTGACCCCGTAGTCGGCCAGCGGGGAGTCCGCGGCGGCGTGGTCCTCGGCCTTCTCGTCGATGCCCTTGTCGTGGGCGACCTTCTCCAGGCCGTCGGGGTCGGCCGAGGCGTAGAAGCTGACGAAGCCCGCGAGGACGAGGGAGGTGACGATGCCCGCGATCCACACCTTGCGGGTGGAGTGGGTGGACCGGGGGGAGCCGTCGGAGCGGGCGGCGACCGGCGTCGGCTCGGCGCCCGGCGCGTCCACCAGTTCCCCGCCGACGCGCAGCTTCAGCGGCTGGGTCAGGCCGCGGGCCCCGTACACGAGGTCAGGGCGTACGGCGATGACGGCGCCGACGGTGAGCGCGGTGATCGCGGCCTCGCCGATGCCGATGAGGACGTGTACGCCGACCATGGCGGTGGCGACCTTGCCGATGGAGACGTCGGTCGTACCGCCGATGGCGTAGATGAGGGTGAAGGCGACCGCGGCGGCGGGTACGGAGAGCAGCGCGGCGGTGAAGGAGGCGATGGTCACGGAGCGGCGGCCGCGGGGCAGCACCTTCACCAGGCCGCGGAAGACGGCGTAGGCGACGACGGTGGTGACGATCGCCATGTCGGAGATGTTCACCCCGAGCGCGGTGAGGCCGCCGTCCGCGAAGAGCACGCCCTGCATGAGCAGGACGACGGAGACGCAGAGCACCCCGGTGAAGGGCCCGACGAGGATCGCGGCGAGCGCGCCGCCCAGGAGATGTCCGCTGGTCCCGGCCGCGACGGGGAAGTTCAGCATCTGTACGGCGAAGATGAAGGCCGCGACCAGACCGGCGAGCGGCGCGGTCCGTTCGTCCAGCTCCCGCCGCGCGCCCTTGAGGCTGACGGCCACGGCGCCGGCCGCGACGACCCCGGCGGCAGCGGACACCGGGACATTGATGAACCCGTCGGGGACATGCATGAGCTCGCTCCTGGGCAGGGGCCCTGGACAGGGCAGATCGCTCGTGACGCTCGTGAACCGTTCAATGATAGGGCCTTGTTGCAAACGGCTTGCAAGAGCGCTGCGGTCCCGAATCGGCTACGCCCCCCTGCGGCGGATTGCCGGACATATGGGACATTGGTGAGGAAGGGCCCGACGGAGTGCCCGGTGGGAAGAGGAGTTCAGTGATGTCCGCAGTTGAGCAGTACGCACGCGCCCACCTCGTCACGGACTCCTCCGAGGGCCACCGCGCCGTGCCCGTCATGCTCCACTACGACGCGGAGGCCGACCCGCAGGCGGTGCGGATCGGCCTCCCCGGCTCCCCCCACCGGGTCCTCGACCGGCACCTTCTGGAGCAGGGCCTGCGGGCCCCGGTCACGGCCGATGGCGTGCACGTCTGGCCGTGCGGCCGGGTCCAGACCGTCCTGGAGTTCCACGACGGGGACGGGGTGACGGTCGTCCAGTTCGACGCGTCGGCGCTGATCCGCTTCCTACGCCGCACCTACGCGGCCGCCACCCCGGTCACTCGCTAGGGCCGGTCACCCGCTGGGGCCGGTCACCCACTGGGACCGGTCACCCGCTGGGGCCGGACACCCGCTGGGGCCGGTCACCCGCTGGGGCCGGTCACCCGCTGGGGCCGGACCCGGGTACGGGTCTCAGACCCGCACCCGCTCCCGTTCCGCGTCGGCGGACCCGGCGCCCTTCTCCGCCTCCGTACGCAGGCCCTCGCCCTCGACGTCCACGTTCGGCAGCGCGCGGTCCAGCCACTTCGGCAGCCACCACGCCTTCTTGCCGAGCAGCGCGAGCACCGCGGGCACCAGCGCCATGCGGACCACGAACGCGTCGAAGAAGACGGCGATCGCGAGGCCGAAGCCGATCATCTTCACCATCTGCTCGGACGAGCCGATGAAACCGGCGAACACCGCGATCATGATGACCGCCGCCGCCGAGACCACCCGGGCCCCGTGCCGGAACCCGGTCACGATCGCCTGGCCGGGCCGCTCCCCGTGGACGTACGCCTCCCGCATCCGGGTCACGAGGAACACCTCGTAGTCCATCGCGAGGCCGAAGACGACGCCCACCATGAAGATCGGCATCATCGACATGATCGGGCCGGTCTGCTCGACGCCGAAGAGCGAGCCGAGCCAGCCCCACTGGAAGACCGCGACGACCGCGCCGAGGGCCGCGAGGACCGAGAGCAGGAAGCCGAGGGCCGCCTTGAGCGGGACCAGGATCGAGCGGAAGACGATGATCAGGAGCAGGAACGCGAGGCCCACGACCAGCGCCAGATAGGGCAGCAGGGCGTCGTTGAGCTTCTGCGAGACGTCGATGTTCATGGCCGTGGTGCCGGTGACCATGATGTCGGCGCCGGTGTCGGACTTGATCTGCGCGCCGGTGTCGCGGATCGAGTGGACCAGGTCCTCGGTCTCGACGCCGCTGGGCTTGGAGGACGGCACGACGCTGATGATCGCGGTGTCGCCCGCCTTGTTGAGCATCGGCGGGGCGACGGTCAGGACGTCGTCCAGCTTGGCGATCGACGTGCGGATGTCACCGGCCGCGGCCTTCGGGTCGTCGGCGCCTTCGAGGTCACCGACGACCATCAGCGGACCGTTGAAGCCGGGGCCGAACCCGTCGGAGACCAGGTCGTACGCCTTGCGCTGGGTCGTGGACGTCGGCTGCGCGCCGTCGTCCGGCAGGCCGAGCTCGAGCTGCGAGACCGGCAGAGCCGCGGCGCCGAGACCCACGATGCCGACGAGCAGCACGGCGATCGGGCGGCGCACCACGAAGCGGGCCCAGCGGGTGCCCATGTTCTGCTTCGGCTCGCCGCCTTCCGCCGCGGTGGCGGCCTTCTCCGCACCGGCCTTCTCCGCACCGGCCTTCTTCTTGCCGCCGAACAGCCTGCTCTTTTCGCCCATCGGCATGACCCGCTTGCCCGCGTACCCGAGCAGCGCCGGGATGAGCGTGAGGGCGATGAGGACGGCGATGACGACCGTCCCGGCCGCGGCGAAGCCCATCTTGGTGAGCATCGGGATGTTGACCACGGCGAGGCCGACCAGGGCGATGACCACGGTGAGTCCGGCGAAGACGACCGCCGATCCCGCCGTGCCGACGGCGCGGCCCGCCGCTTCCTCGCGGTCGCGGCCGTCGGCGAGTTCGCCGCGGTAGCGCGAGACGATGAAGAGCGCGTAGTCGATGCCGACCGCGAGGCCGATCATCATGGCGAGCGTCGACGTGGTGGTGCCGAGGTCGAGGGCGTTGGCGAGCGCGGTGATCGACGAGACGCCGATGCCGACGCCGATCAGCGCGGTGAGCAGCGGCAGACCGGCCGCGATCAGCGAGCCGAAGGTGATGATGAGGACGACCGCGGCGACCGCGATGCCGATGACCTCGGTGGCCCCGGTCTCGGGCATGGCCTGCAACGCGTCGCCGCCGACCTCGACCGTGAGGCCGGACTCGCGCGCCTGGTCGGTGGTCTTCTCCAGCGCGTCGCGGTCGTCGTCGGTCAGCTCCATCGAGGTGACCTTGTACGAGACGGCGGCGTACGCCGTGGAGCCGTCCTTGCTGACCGTCTTGGCCTTGAAGGGACTGTCCGCGCGGGCCACCTGGTCCGAGCCGGACTTGAGGGCGGCGACGGTCTTGTCGATCTCGGCCTTGTTGGCCTTGTCGGTGACCTTCTCGCCGTCCGGTGCCTTGAAGACGACGCGGGCGCTCGCCCCGTCCGCGCTGGCCTCGGGGGCCCGCTTCTCCAGGAGGTCGAAGGCCTTCTGGGCCTCCGTGCCGGGTATGGAGAAGGAGCTGGAGGCGGCGGTGGGCGCCGACGCGGCGCCGACCCCGGCGAGCGTCAGGAGCGCCACCCAGATCAGGGCGACGAAGTGCCTTCGCCTGAAGGCGAGTTTGCCGAGTTTGTAGAGGAAAGTGGCCACGAGGGCGTACTCCCGGTCAGGTCGTGGTGTCCGGATTGGGCAGGAGGAATCGGCCCGACGACTTGAGCGGCGACGTCAGGTACGGGGTGGTACGGGTGGGTCAGACGCCGAGGGCGGGGAGGATCACGGCGTCGATGTACGCGGCGAGGAAGGCGCGGTCGACCGGGCGGTCCTCGATGAGGTCCCGGGCCGCGAAGCCGCCGACCATCATGTGGACGACGAACTCGAGGGCCGGATTGTCCGCGGCGACTTCGCCGCGCTCCACCGCTCTGCGCAACAGGTCGTTGAGGCCGGTGAGCTCCGGCTCGATGAGCAGGTTCCGCAGCGCCTGGTGCAGTTCGGGGTTGTCGTGGATGGCGCGGAACAGGCCGCGCATCAGCGCGGTGTCCCGCTCCATCTGACAGTCGTCCGAGCGCGCCATCATGGCGTGGATGTCGCCGCGCAGCGTCCCGGTGTCGATGTCTTCCAGGGACGTCGGCTTGTCGTGCCGCAGCGCCTTGGCGATCAGCTCGGGCTTGCTCCCCCACTGGCGGTAGAGGGTGGCCTTGCTGGACCGGGTACGGGCCGCGACGGCGTCCATGGTGAGGGCGTCGTAGCCGACCTCGCGGAGCAGGTCGAGCACGGCCTCGTACAGCTCGGCCTCGCGCTCGGGTGTGATCCTGGTGCGCCGGGTCGTCGCCGTCTCCATCACGATCTGCACCTCCCTGCTCGAAAATCGGAACGAAACGGTTTCGTACGCCACGACTGTACGCGCCCTGCCCAACGAAACGAAACCGTTTCGTACGTGTGCTGCGTCACCCCCACCTTTCACCCCCGGCACGAGTTGCCGCCGCCTCCGGAGCGGAAAAGCATGGTGAGGTGACCGACGCGCGCGACGATGCCCAGGACGACCGCTCCTACCTGCGATTCCCGCACCTCAGCGGCGACCGCCTCTGTTTCGCCGCCGAGGACGACCTGTGGGTGGCCCCCCTCACCCCGGAGAGCTCCCCGGCCGGCCGGGCCTGGCGGCTCACCGTCGACCGGACCAAGGTGAGCCATCCGCGCTTCTCGCCGGACGGCAGCCACATCGCGTACACGACCTGGCGCAGCCTGGACCCGGAGATCCATCTCGCACCGGTGGCGGGCGGCCCCGCGCGCCGCCTGACCTACTGGGGCAGCACCGACACCCGGGTCTGCGGCTGGTCCCCCGACGGCGACATCCTCGCCGTGTCCTCGCACGGCCAGCCCTTCTCGTACTTCTGCTGGGCCTACAGCGTGCCCGTCGACGGCTCCCCCGGCGGCAAGCTGCCCTGGGGGCCGGTCTGGGACATCGCGATCACCGATTCCCTCGCCGACGGCGAGTGCGACCGCAAGACGCTGCTCCTGACCGGCAAGCCGCCGCACGAGCCCGCCGCCTGGAAGCGGTACCGGGGCGGCGCGACGGGCCGCCTGTGGGTGCACGGCGAGCAGATCCTCGCCGACCTCGACGGGCATCTCGACGCCCCGATGTTCGTGTCCGGGCGCATCGCCTTCCTCTCCGACCACGAGGGCGTCGGCAACCTCTACTCCTGCCTGCCCGACGGCACCGACCTGCGGCGCCACACCGACCACGACAGCTTCTACGCCCGGCACGCGGCGTCCGACGGCACCCGTGTCGTCTACCAGTGCGGGGGCGAGATCTGGCTGGTCGACGACCTCGCGCCGGATTCCGTGCCGCGCAGGCTCGACCTGCGGCTCGGCGGGCCGCGGGCCGGGCGGCGGATCTACCAGGTGCCGGCCGCACAGCACCTCGACGCGCTCTCCGTGGATACGACGGGCCGGGCCAGCGCCGTCGTCGTGCGCGGCTCCCTCTACTGGCTCACCCACCGGGACGGCCCCGCCCGCACCATCACCGACACCCCGGGCGTACGGGTCCGCCTCCCCGAGATGCTCGGCACCAGCGGGCAGGTCGCCTACATCACCGACGCCGAGGGCGAGGACGCCGTCGAGATCGCCTCACTGCCGCGGGCCAGCGGCGACCGCGCCCCGCGCAGACTCGCGAGCGGCAGGCTCGGCCGCGTCCAGGAGCTGGTGGCCGACCCCGACGGCAAACGCCTCGCCGTCGCCTCGAACGACGGCCGACTGCTCCTGATCACGGTGTCCGACGGGGCGACGATCGAGGGCTCGGATGGCCCCGAAGGTTCCGCGAGCTCTGAAGGTTCCGAAGGTTCCGAAGGTTCCGAGAGCTCCGAGGGGGCTGAGAGGGCTGAGGGGGCTGAGGGCACCCCCGACAGTCTCCACAACCCCGCCAACGCCGACGGCGACGTCACAGAACTCGTCCGCTCCCGGAACGGCCCCGTCCGCGACCTCGCCTTCTCCCCCGACGGCACCTGGCTCACCTGGTCGCACCCGGGCGTCGGCCGCTCCCTGCGCCAGATCAAGCTGGCCCGCATCGAGGGCCCCTTCGCCCGCACGGTCGTCGACGTCACCAACGGCCGCTTCGAGGACGAGAACCCCGTCTTCACCCGCGACGGCCGCTACCTCGCCTTCCTCTCCTGGCGCGGCTTCGACCCCGTCTACGACGTGCACACCGGCGACCTGTCCTTCCCGCTGGGCTGCCGCCCCTACCTCGTACCGCTGTCGTCGGCGACCCCGTCGCCCTTCGCGCTGCTGCCCGACGGGCGCCCGGCGGCGGGCGGCCTCGACCCGGCCGACGGCGGCGGGGGCTACGGCACCACGACGGTGGAGGTCGAGGGCCTTGAGGCGCGGGTCACGCCGTTCCCGGTCGCCGCATCGAAGTACTCGGCGCTGCAACCCGTCAGCGGCGGCGGCCTGGTCTGGCTGCGCTGGCCGATCTCGGGCGCGCTCGGCGAGACCTTCGCCAACCCGGCCGACACCTCGGGCCGCCCCACCCTCGAACACTTCAGCATCACCAAGACGAAAAAGTCCCAACTCGTCGACCACCTGGACTGGTTCGCGCTCAGCGGCGACGGCACCCGGCTCGTGGTCGTCGACGAGGGCGACCTGAGCGCCGTGCCCTCCACCGAGGTGGGCGACGGCGACACGACCGTCTGGATCGACCTGCGCCGCATCCTGCACGAGGTCGACCCGGCCGCCGAGTGGCGCCAGGCGTATGACGAGGCGGGCCGGATCATCCGCGCCTACTTCTGGGACCCGGGGATGTGCGGCATCGACTGGGACGCGGTGCTCGCCCAGTACCGGCCGCTGGTCGAACGCGTCGCGTCCCCCGACGAGTTCGCGGATCTGCTGCGCGAGGTCCTCGGTGAGCTGGGCACCTCCCACGCGTACGTCTCCGCCGCCCGCCGCAACGAGGGCCCGCCGCACTACCAGCGCGCCATGGGCCTGCTCGGCGCCAACCTCGTGCACCGGGACGAGGGCTGGATGGTCAAGCGGATCCTGCCCGGCGACTCCTCCGACTCCAAGGCCCGCTCGCCGCTGGCCGGTGCGGGCATCAGGGAGGGCGCGATCCTCACGCACATCGACGGCCGCCCGGTCGACCCGGTCACCGGCCCCTACCCCCTCCTCTCGGCGGCGGGCGGCACGACGGTCGAGCTCACCTTCCGGGCGGCGGAGCGCGCGGGGCGCCCCCGCCGGGTCGCGATCGTCCCCCTCGTCAACGAGCGCCCCCTGCGCTATCAGGACTGGGTCGCCAAACGCCGTGAGGTCGTACGGGAGTTGAGCGGCGGCAAGTGCGGCTATCTGCACATCCCCGACATGGGCGGGTCGGGCTGGGCCCAGTTCAACCGCGATCTGCGCCTGGAGGTGGACCGGCCTGCCCTGATCGTGGACGTGCGCGGCAACGCGGGCGGCCACATCAGCGAACTCGTCGTCGAGAAGCTGACGCGGAAGATCATCGGCTGGGACCTGACGCGCAACGCCGAGCCCGTCTCGTACGCGTCGAACGCGCCCCGCGGCCCGGTGGTGGCCCTCGCGGACGAGGCGACGTCGTCGGACGGCGACATGATCACGGCGGCCTTCAAGCTGCTCGGGCTCGGTCCCGTCGTCGGCCAGCGCACCTGGGGCGGCGTGGTCGGCATGACCGGGCGGCACCGGCTCGGTGACGGCACGGTGATCACGGTGCCGATGAACGCGGGCTGGTTCGACGCGTACGGCTGGGGCGTGGAGAACCACGGCGTCGCCCCGGACCTGGACATCCTGCGGACGCCGCTGGACTGGGCGGAGGGACGGCACGCCCAGCTCGACGACGCGGTGCAGCTGGCGCTCGATCTCCTGGAGCAGAATCCGGCGGCCTCGGCACCGGACCGCTCGGACGTCCCGGACCGCCGCCGTCCGCCGCTCCCGCCCCGCTCGTGAGGCCTCACCATGATCGAAATGCGGGTGCTGTCCGCGCGTGTAAATCTGGTCGAGGCCCCATCCCCCCACCCACTACGGGAGTGAAACGCATGGGCATCAAGGACCAGTTCCAGGACAAGGCTCAGGACCTCGCCGACAAGGCCAAGGGCTCGAAGGACCAGGCGAGCGACCGCGCTTCGCAGGGCCAGGACGAGGCGAGCGAGCGTGCCTCGCAAAGCAAGGACGATGCCCAGCGGGCGGCGCAGGAGCAGCAGGACAAGTTCGACCTCGACTACGACGCCTGACGTCTCACTCCGCGCACAGCCTGAACACCAAGAGGCCCCCCGGGACGCCGGGCGGGCCTCTTGCCGTTACCCGTTACGTGTCTCCGGTGCGCCCCGTGGGCCTCCGGTGGCGTCAGACACCGGCCCGCGCCTGCTCGTCCGCTGAGCCGCCCGCGCCGACAAGTCCGGTCGAGACGGTGCCGAGCCGCGGCTCGAAGCGCCGCATCTCCCGCTGGCCCACCGCACCGATGACACCGGGCAGATAGCCGCGGATGCCCTGCATGCCCCGCAGCCACCACTGCGCGTACACATGGCTGGAGCGCCGCTCGATACCGGCGACGATCCGGTCGACCGCCGGGCCCAGCGGATACGTCTTGTTGGACGGCCACGGCAGCCTGGAGCGCAGCTCCCGCATCACGTCGTCCTGGTCCGCGCCCCGCACCATGTCCGTGTCGGTCCAGGACAGATAGCCGACGCCGACCTTGACGCCCTTGTAGCCGACCTCGGCCCGCAGCGCGTGCGCGTACGCCTCGACGCCCGACTTCGACGCGCAGTACGCCGTCATCATCGGCGCCGGGGTGATCGCGGCGAGCGAGGCGATCTGCAGCAGATAGCCGCGGCTCTCCATCAGGACGGGCAGGAAGGCCCGGCCCGTCACCGCGCTGCCGATGAGGTTGACCTCGATGACGCGGCGCCAGGCGTCCGGGTCGGACTCCAGGAAGGGCCCGCCGCTGGCCACGCCCGCGTTGGCGACGACGATGTCGACCTTGCCGAAGCGCTCCTTGACCTCCTGCGCCACCCGCGCCATCGCGACGTGGTCGGTGACGTCCGCGTGCCAGTGCGCCGACTCGGTGTGCAGCCGCTCCGACACCAGCTTCAGCTCGTCCGGCTCCAGGCCGACGAGGGCGACCTTCGCGCCGCGCGCCGACAGCTTGCGGGCGAGCAGTTCACCGACTCCGCGCGCCGCGCCGGTGACGACGGCGACCTGCCCTTCCAGGCTGACCCTGTTCATGCGCCCTCCTTGACCTGTACGTACGTTGCGACGAGTTCGTTGATCCGCGCGGTGACGGCTTCCGGCGCCTCGATGGGCGTCATGTGGCCGACTCCGGCCAGTTCGGTGAGGCCCACGCACTCCGGCAGCGCGGCCGCGATCCGCCGGGCGTGCACGACGGGGGTGAGGCGGTCGGCCGTACCGGCGATGACGGCGGTGGGCGCCTGCAACGCGCCCACCTCTACGTCCAGTTGGAGCGATGCGAGGACGTGCGACCAGCCGTGGCGCACGATCCTCGGGCAGGCGTGCACGATCCGCGCGCACGCGTCGACCCGGTCGGGCGCCGCGCCGGGTCCCATCGTCGCGTACTTCAGGATGCGCCTGGCCAGCGGTGTGACGGGCCCGAGCGGCGCGCGCGAGCCGAGCACCGAGCCGGTGATCCGGGTCCGCACCCGCCCGGCCCGAAGCAACGGCACCACCGTCGCCTCGGCGACGAGCGCCGAACTCCCCGTACTGCAGAGCAGCACCGCGGCGGTGTGCTCGCGCACCCGGTCCCTGCCGCCCGCGGCCATGATCGTCATGCCGCCCATGGAGTGCCCCACGAGCACGGCCTTCTCGCCCGGCCCGAGGGTCGCCGCCAGGACCGCCTCCAGGTCGTCGGCGAGCGCCTGCGTGCTGTATCCGTCGGTGGCCGACGGGGCGGCGCTGCGCCCGTGCCCGCGCTGGTCGTACGCGATGACCCGGTGGCCGGTGGCGAGGGCGCGTATCTGCGCGGCCCAGAAGGCGGTCGAGCAGGTCCAGCCGTGCGCGAGCACCACGGCGGGCGCGCCCTCGGGGCCGTGCACCTCGACGTGGACGCGGGCCCCGTCGGCGGAGACGGCGGTCAGTTCGCGGGTGGCGACGGGCGGCGCGTAGGGCCCGCTCGTCACATGGGTCAGTCGGCTCATGCCCCGGCCTCGACCTTCTTCGTCCCTGACTTCTTCTCCGTACGGGGATCGGGCACGGCCTCCAGCGGCTTCGCGGGCCGCAGCACCTCGTACTCGGAGAGGTCGACCCGGCGGGTGGCCGCCCGGAACTCGGTGGTCGTGCCGGGCCACACGGTGGTGTTGACGCCGTTCTTGTCGAGGTACCAGCTGTTGCAGCCGCCGGTGTTCCACACCGTGCGCTTCATCCGCTCCTGCACCCGGTCGTTCCAGGCGCGCACGGCGTTCGGCCTGGCCGCGAGCGCGGCGGTGCCGCCGAGCACGTTCAACTGCCGCAGGTAGTCCGCCATGTAGTTCAGCTGCGACTCGATCATCAGGATCATGGAGGAGTTCCCGAGCCCGGTGTTCGGGCCGATGATCGTCATCCAGTTGGGGAACCCGGCGGCGGTCGCGCCGCGCAGCGCGTTCATGCCGTCCTTCCAGGTCTCCATGAGCGTGAGGCCCTCGTCACCGACGACCCGGTCGGCGATCGGCATGTCCGTGACGTGGAAACCGGTGCCGAAGATGATCGCGTCGACCTCGGTCTCCGTGCCGTCGGCGGCGATGACGGTGTTGCCCCGCACCTCGGCCAGACCGCTCGCGACGACGTCCACATTGGGCTTGGCCAGCGCCGGGTAGTAGGCGTTGGAGAGCAGGATGCGCTTGCAGCCGATGCGGTACGTGGGCGTCAGCTTGGTCCGCAGCACCGGGTCCTTGATCGCCCGGTACATGTTCCGCTTGGCGATCTGCTCGACCATGCCGAGCTCGTTGGGCCGCTTGGTGAACGCCTGGACCTGCAACTCCCGGATGCCCCACAGGAGTCCGCGCCGGGCCTGCGTGGTGAACGGCAACTGCTTGTGCAGCCAGCGCTCCACGCCGGTGATGGCCCGGTCCGCGCGCGGCATCACCCAGGGGGGCGTGCGCTGGAAGAGGGTGAGCTTGCCGACCTTCTTCTGTATCTCGGGCACGATCTGGATGGCCGAGGCGCCGGTGCCGATCATCGCGACGCGCTTGCCGCTCAGGTCGTAGTCGTGGTCCCAGCGGGCCGAGTGGAAGATCTTGCCGGGGAAGGTGTCGATGCCGGGGATGTCCGGGGTCTTGGGGTCGGAGAGCGGCCCGGTGGCGGAGACGACGACGTCGGCGGTGAGCGTGCCGTTGCTGGTCTCGATCTCCCAGCGCAGCTGTTCGGCGTCCCAGCGCATCAGCTTCACCTCGGTGTCGAGGCGGATGTGCGGGCGCAGCCGGAAGGTGTCGGCGACGTGCTCCAGGTACTCACGGATGCGTTCCTGGCCGGAGAAGGTGCGCGGCCAGTCCGGGTTGGGCGCGAAGGAGAAGGAGTACAGGTGCGAGGGCACGTCGCAGGCGCAGCCCGGATAGCTGTTGTCCCGCCAGGTGCCGCCCACCGCGCCGGCCCGTTCCAGGACGACGAAGTCGGTGATGCCCTCGCGGCGCAGCCGTACGGCGGCCCCGAGGCCACCGAACCCGGATCCGATCACCGCCACCCGTACGTGCTCGTGCTCGCGCCCCTGCTCAGGGCTCCGCTCGCGCTCGGCCATGCCGCCGCCTCCCGAAGTCACGACTCTGCCAGTAACCACTGGCGCAGTTCGGAGCGTAGAACACCCGCGTACTGATGGGTAGGGGTGGGAGCCAGGAAAGTTACCGGCGGTACAACATAGGCTTCTGGCGTGGCAGAGCGAGCGAACCGAGCAGAGCGAGCAGAGCGGCCCGAGGGCGGCGTGGACGGCCGGGTCGGCGAGGGCGGCGAGGGCAGCGAGGGCGGCGTTCGCGAGTACCGCATGGCGGAGCTTGCGCAGGAGGCCGGAATCACCGTGCGCACCGTGCGCTTCTATCGCGAGCGCGGCCTGATCCCGCCGCCGCGCCGCGAGGGCCGCATCGCCTGGTACGACGCGCACCACCTGGCCAGACTCCGCACCATCGCCGCCCTCTTGGAGCGCGGCCACACCCTGAACGGCATCGCCGAACTCTCCGACGCCTTCGACAAGGGCCGCGACGTCGGCGAACTCCTCGGCCTCGGCGAGCCGACCGAGGAGCAGCCGGTCCGCCTCACCCCCGAGGAACTCGCCGACCACTTCGCGGGCGAGGTCACCCCCGAGAACCTCGTCGCCGCCCTCGACCTCGGCTACCTCGGCACCGACGGCGACGAACTGGTCCACATCAGCCGCCGCCTCCTGGACGCGTCATCCACCCTGGTGCGCAAGGGAGTTCCGCTGGCCGCGGTCCTGGAGGCGGGCCAGCGCGTGCGCGAACACGCCGACGCCCTCGCGGAGTTGTTCATCACGGTCATGCGCTCCCATGTCCCCGCCACCGCGGAGGTGGACATCGAGCAGCTGCGCCCGCTCGCCAAGAGCGTGGTGGAGGCGGAACTCTCGATGGCCCTGGACCGCCGCCTCACGCAGTCCTGAGCCGCCTCACGCAGTACTGAGCCGCCTCACGCAGTCCTGAGCCGCCTCACCCAGCCCTGAAGGCCTCACCCAGCCCTGAAGGGCCTCACCGAGGCAGCCACCAACGGGCCTTGTAGATCCCGCCGTCGACATACTTGTAACTGCTCTCGGGCCGGTGCACGCTCACCGTCGTGGTCCACCAGGTCTCGCCGAGCCCGCTCTCCGGCACGGTGGTCACGACCTGCCCGGTGCGCGGGTCGTCCCCGACGGCCTTCACCGACTTCCGCGAGATCGTCTCGTACCCGGCGAAGTCCCGCACGAACTCCCCGCTCCGCTGCTCGTACTGGAAGACCGCGGCGCTGGTCGTCACCCACAGCCGCCCCGGCCGCCCGGCGACCGGGAACAGGTCGTGCCCGCCCGGCGACTTCCCCGGCGTGCCGACCGGCAGGCCCACCGCGGACAGCCGCGTCAGCGTGGGCCGCGCGGGCTTGCCGCCCACCCCGTACGTCACCAACTCGTCGTCACCGAGGGCCCACAACACCTCGCGCGCGGCGTCCCAGTGCAGCGCGTGCGCGCCCTTGAGCTCCGCCTCCGCGTACCGCGAGGCCTGCGACCCCTGCGACGCGGCGTACAGCCGCACCCGCGCGCCGGTGCTGCACGCGACGGCCACATTGCCGTCGGGCAGCAGCTCGGCGCTGTGCGGATTGAACAGATCGTCGCCGGGCCCGATCGCCGTGCCCCAGTACCGCCGGCCCGTCGGGTGCTCGACGACGGCCACGAAACCGAACGACGCGGTGGTCAAGACGTACGTGCGCCGCCGGTGCAGCCGCACCTTCGCCTCGCACGGATACACCCAGCTCACGTCCGGACTCAGGTCCGCGTAGCGCGGGTCGCCGAGCGGCGAGAACTCCCAGCGGACGGCGGACGGGTCGACGGCCGGATCCCAGACCCGGCGGCGCGGATCGAGCACGAGGATCCGCCTGCTCGCCTGCTCGGTCAGCAGAACGGGCGGCGCCCCCGCGAGAACCCCGCCACCGCCACCCTCCGCCCCCGACGCCCCCGCTGCCCGCCCGGCGGGCAGCGCCACCGCGATCCCGGCACCCGCCGCACCCAGCACGACGGCACGTCTCGACGGCACGGCAGACATGAATTCCCCCCGGAGCCCGGTCAGTTGGCCATCAGTTGGCCATCAGTTGGCCATGTGCGCGACCGCAATCTGCCATGCCGTCAGGTCCCGGGACAGCCTTCTACCGGACTTCGTGCCCGTGTCCCGCCGCCGACCACCCCGATGGAGGACGGTCGGAGGTAGGGGGAAAGGTGACCTACAGGTCGTAGACCACCGTCACCGGCGCGTGGTCGCTCCACCGCTCGGCGTGGCTCGCGGCCCGCTCCACGTACGCCTTCACCGCGCGTCCGGCGAGCCCTTCCGTCGCCACGTGGTAGTCGATGCGCCAGCCCGTGTCGTTGTCGAAGGCGCGCCCGCGGTAGGACCACCACGAGTAGGGGCCCTCGACGCCCGGGTGCTGCTGCCGTACGACGTCCTCGTACTCCTCGAAGACCTCGTCGAGCCAGGCGCGCTCCTCGGGCAGGAAGCCGGAGTTCTTCTTGTTGCCCTTCCAGTTCTTGAGGTCGGCCTCTTGGTGGGCGATGTTCCAGTCGCCACACACGACGACGTGCCGCCCCTCCGCGGCCGCCCGCGCCTTGAGCTCCTTGAGGTACACGAGGAACTCCCCCATGAACCGCACCTTCTCGTCCTGCCGCTCGGTGCCGACCTCGCCGGAAGGCAGGTACAGGCTGGCCACGGTGACGCCCGGCAGATCGGCCTCGACGTACCGGCCGCTCCCGTCGAACTCCTCCGACCCGAAGCCGACCCGCACCCGGTCCGGCTCACGGCGCGTGTACAGCGAGACACCCGCGCGCCCCTTGGCGGCGGCGGGCGCGTGCACGACGTGCCACCCCTCGGGGGCCCGCACCTCGTCCGGCAGCTGCTTCTCCTCGGCGCGCACCTCCTGCAGGCACAGCACGTCGGCCGAGGTACCGGCGAGCCACTCCACGAAGCCCTTCTTGGCGGCGGCACGCAGGCCGTTCACATTCACGCTGGTCACAGTGAGCATCCCGGCACGATACCGGCACACTGGACGCTGGATCTCCCACCCGTATCGCATAGAAGTACGATGGAGCGCATGAATATCCAAGCTCATGAGGCCGCCATTCCCGCGCCCGCCCCCGCACCGGCCGGCGCGGCCACCCCCGTCCAGCTGCGCACCGTCACCTTCGCGCACCCCGACGCGGTCCGGCTCAACGACCGCGTCCAGCTCGAATATGCGGAGCGCTACGGCGACGAGGGCGATGTCACGCCCCTCGACCCCACCATGTTCGAGCCGCCCCGCGGGCTCTACCTCATCGCGTACGACGAGCACGGCACCGCCCTCGCGACGGGCGGCTGGCGCCGCATGGACGAGAACGGCGAGGGCTACGAAGACGGCGACGCCGAGCTGAAGCGGATGTACGTCACCCCGGAGGCCCGCGGGCTCGGCCTCGCCCGCCGGATACTCGCGGCGCTGGAGCAGGACGCGAAGGCGGCGGGCCGCGTCCGCATGGTCCTGGAGACCGGCACGAAGCAGCCCGAAGCGATCACGCTCTACGCGTCCAGCGGCTACATACCCGCCCCGGCGAAATTCGGCCACTACCGCTTCGACGACCTGAGCCGCTGCTACGCAAAGGCCCTGTAGTCCAGCCGACCGCCCTTCCCGCAAAGCGCCCTACGCCTCGCACCCTCCGCCGCGCGCCCTCCGCCTCGCACCCTGCCCACACCGCCACCCGCACGGCCACCCGCACCGCCACCCGCGGCCACCCGCACGGCAAAGCCGACGCCGCCCCATCAACCCGCCCCACCGCCACGCCAGCCCCCTTGCACCCCGGGCCGCCCTCCCCTCCGCACCGCCCCCTACCCCCGCACAGCCGACCGCAGATCGAACTCCGCCAGCGCACCGCCCCCCGCCGGATTGCTGAACCGCAGCCCGGCCTTCAGCACCTGCGCCTGGCCCCGCGCGATCGTCAGTCCGAGGCCGAGGCCCACCCCCTTCTCCCCGCACCCGCTCCGGAACCGCTGCGGCCCGCCGGAGAGCAGGGACTCCGGAAAGCCGCCCCCGGAGTCCCGCACCCGCACCACCCCGGCGTCGACCTCGACCGCCACCGGCGCCGCCCCGTGCCGCAGCGCGTTGCTGACCAGGTTGGCGACCACCCGCTCCACCCTCCGGGGGTCGGTCACCACCTCCGCGTCCCGCACCACGTCCACCGTCACACCCGCCGCCCCCGCGGCGCCGGTGGCGGCCGACCTGCGGACCAGCTCCCCGAGGCCGCATGCCTCGGCCGCGACCTGCTCGCCCGCCCCGTCGAGCTGCGCCACCTCGATGACGTCGTCGACCAGCTCCCGCAGCCGCCGCGCGGCCTCGCGCACCAGCTCGGAGGGGCGCCCCGGCGGCAGCAGCCCGGCCGCCGTGACCATCCCGGCCACCGGCGTCCGCAACTCGTGCGCGATGTTCGCCGTCACCTCGCGCTCGGCCTGCAACCGCGCCGCCAACGCGTCGGCCATGGTGTTCACAGCGGCAGCGAGCCGGGTGATCTCATCCTTGCCGCGCAGCGGAAGCCGCGCCGTCAGGTCTCCCTCCGCGATGCGCTGCGCCGGGAACCGCAGGGCGGCAGCGACGGCACGGTGCATATCCCGTTGGACGGCCGCATCCGCCGGATTTCACACACGGAGTTGTCGACGCGGCCTCGCACATGCGGGCAGCGGGCCCACTGACCGCTGCTCGCAGTTGGTTGCCGCGCGAGGCGATGTTGCTGGGCGTGCTGTATGGCACGGTGGCGGTGGCGGGGATTCACGCACTTGTACTGGGGCGATCACCCGATTCATGGTGTTCATGGCTTCAACCCGATGTGCGCAGCCCCCTCTGAAGAAGCGACCGGCTCGACGACCGTGGCGAGCGCGGCCGCGCCGGACGACTTCGGCGGCCCCGGCGCTTGACCCGGGCCTCACCCGCGCGGCAGCGGCGAGCCGAGCAGCCAGTTGCCGGGGGCCTCCGTGTCGGTGCTGAGGTGAAACTCCTCGATGGCGGTGCGGAATTCGTCGTGGGAGATGGTGCCGCTGCCGTTGCGGTCGAGGCGCTGGAAGGCCGCACCGGAGGTGGCCGGGTCGATGCCGAGCGCGTCGTACATACGGACGTATTCGTCAGCGGTGAGTGTGCCGCTCCCATCGGTGTCCAGGGCTCGCATGAGGGCGTCGATGATGGGTATCACCAGGCGTTCGACGGTTTTGGCATCGGCAGCGACGTGGGACCGCATGGCGGTGATGAACTGGGCGGGCGCGATGCGGCCCTGCGCGTCGGCCGCTCCGGCCTCGCCCAGGACATCCCACCAGAGCATGAACGCCTCGCGCAGCGCGCTTTTCTCAGCCTCTTCCGGCGCCACCCGGGCGAACACCTCGCCGAACTCCTGGAAGTCGTCACGGGTCAGATAGCCGTCGCCGTTGCGGTCGAACCAACCGAACAGGGTGGTGAACTTCTGCTCTATGCTGCTCTGCGCCATGGTGGCCTCCTGGAACACCTCTGAACGCGGCGTACGCACACCGCGACGCCGTCCTGCCGCGTGCGCGGCCCATCCGTACGCGCACGGTAGGTGCGTGTCAGCGGTTCGACTAGGTGCATTCCCGGCCGCGTGAACACGTGTGAACCGGAAGTGCGGGAGTGGCAGGTGGCTTCCCACATACCCGGGAGCGCCGTACGCGGCGCTCCTCGCTGGGACCGCCGCAACACCCTCATCGCATGGCCCGATGTCGTCAACGAGCGCCTCGACCAGCTGGTTGCCGCAGGACTCGCCGCTGGCGAGAACCTGGAGTACGTCAGAAGACATGCCAGAGTTCGCGCCCAGATACCCGGCGGCACCAGTCGCGCTTCCGCAACGGGATCTGCGGCCGACCGTGCGCCCTCCGACGGATGTGCCGTCCGCTTGGCACGGCGGAGCGGATCTCGGCGGAAGGCGGCTGGGGTGTCCGAGTTCGAGTTGCTCGACCGGAAGGAAGGCGCCCTGCGCGCCGAGGCGGACATGTTGGACAAGGAGGCTGCGGAGATCCGCCAACAGGGCCGTGACCCTCCTGGCCACGTCCGGGCGGAAGATGCGGGCCCGTGCCATCGCGGAGGCGATCGGCGAGGACGTGTCAACGCCCGCCCGGGTCGAGACCCCCCGGGGCCGTCTTAAGGCCCTGGACACCGAAGGAACACTCGAGGAGGAGCCGCCAGGCGTGTTCTTCATCGCGGCCTCCGGGCGCCCCCACGATTGCGAGCCAGCCCCGGAGCGGACGGCGCGAGAAGGGAGTAACAGAGTCTCCCGCGTCGGCCGAGGAGCCGGTGCGGGGTGGGTCGGCGCCGCCGCAGCCCTACCAAGCAAAACGGCGGTGCCGCCACGCGAGCTGCCATGAGGTGGCTCCGCGCACTGGCAAGCGTAGGCAAGCTGCCCGCCGCCACGTGACCGGAGCCACGAAATCGCCATGTCCGAACGCTTCTTGCGTTCATCCAGGCGCGAATCGAGGCTGTTGCGTCACCCATTTCTTTCGTTTCTGACGGTCTGGGGCCACAGCGAGGCGCCGACGCCGACGCCGAGCCGGGCAACGGTGGCGACGTCGGGCCAGGACCGTAGCTCGCGCGGCGGGGTTCGCCGTTTCATACCGCCGACCATGTAGATGCACTCCTTTACGTGTAGATCGTGACCGACCTCTTCACTGGCTGCTTGACCAGCCAGTGGAGGTGGTCCGTGACGTTGAGTCCGCAGATCTCCGCCCGTATTCGCGATTACCGGCCCAAGCTCCCCGCAGAGCGGTGGGAACCGGTGGCCTCGCACGTGCGGGCCGTGGTCACAGCGGTGGCCCCGGGTTCTGCGACACCGCGCGGCGGCTGCTGTACGTGGTGAGCCGACTGGCGGTGTGGGCGGACTCCGTCGGCCTGCCACGCGATCCGGGGCTGTGGCTGCGGACGGAGACAATCGACCGGTTCGTCCTGGTGAGTTGGCAGCTCTGCGCCGGTGAGCGGAGTTGCTGCCCGGCCGGGCCCGGCTGGACGGCCTCGCTCTGATGGCTCTGACCGCCGGGTGCCCCGGAAACGACGAATTCCCGCCCGATCGAAGTGATCGGACGGGAATTCGTGAACCGTCTACGAGCTAACTCGCGAACGGCCCTGCAGTGGACCTGTGGGGATTTGAACCCCAGACCCCCTCGATGCGAACGAGGTGCGCTACCAGACTGCGCCACAGGCCCTTGCAACGAGTGAAACTCTAGCACCCCCAACCGGGTGCTCGGAAATCCGGTACTGGCTGGTCAGCCAGGGCGACCTCAGGACGCCTCACTCGTTGGCCGCGCGCGGCCGACCGCCGTCCTCGTACTGGTCGAAGAGCGGCGTGCGGCCGCGCTCGCGAGCCCGGCGCGCGGACGCCGCACGGCGCTTGTCGCTGCGACCGCCGTCCGCGTCGGCGCCCTCGGCCCCGTCGATGTCACCCGGCTCCTCGGCCAGCAGCTCCCGGTCGACGGCACGGTCGGCGGCACGCTGATCGACGGCGCGCTCGGCGGACGGCTCCGCCGTGCTGGACCGCGCCGCGCTCCAGGCGTCGGGCGAGCCCAGGTCGACGCTGCCGGTGGCGCGCGGGGCGACCGGCGCGGTCACGTACGTCGGGAGCGGTACTGGGACCGGGTCCCAGCTGTCGCCGCGGCCGGGGCCGCGCTGCCGCTCGCGCTGCTGGTCGATCCACTCGGCGTGGTCGGTCTGCTCGACGAGGGCGCGGCGGTCCGCGGCGAGCGCGGACAGGCCTGTCTCCGTGTCGGCCGCCGGTCCCTCGTCCGCCGCTTCGTCGGCGACGGGCTCCGGGTTCGCGGGCCTGCGCCGCGGCTGCCGCTCGCGAAGCCGCTGCGCCGCGACCTCGGCCCTGCGCCGGTCCATCGTGTAAGTGAAGCGGCGCCGCTCCTGGCCGCGCAGATAGACGATGTACCCGCTCAACAGCGCGGCGGGCGCGGCGGGCGCCCACAGGAAGGCGAGCCCGCCGACGCCTGCGACGACCGCGCCGATCGTGAAGACGAGGAAGAGGAGCACCGTCGTGCGCCGGCGCCGGGCGAGGACCTTCGTGCGCCGGGCGCGCGCGGCGGCTTCCGCCGACGCGGCGCGCTGCGCGGGCGTCGCCCTGGTCGGCGCCTTGGCCCGGGGGGCCGGGACGGAGTCGTGCCGGCGTTCGGGTACGGGTACGGGTACGGGTACGGGTTCCGGTTCGCGCTCGGGGCGTGCCTGCGGTCGAGCCACGGGTTCGGCTCGCTCGGCGGGAACCTGGACTCGCTCCTGGACCCGCTCCTCCCGGGGCTCCGTGCGGTGCCCTCCCGTATCGGATGGAGGCGCGACGAAGGACCGGACGTCCACCGAACCGGTGATGCCGTCCGCTTCGTCGCGCGACTCCCCTTCCTCAGGCGAGCGCGTTTGCAGGTCCTTGGCGTATCGGCGCTCCATGCCCGCCCGTCCGGACAGCAGCCGGATGGCGGTGCTGAAGCGTTCCGTCGGACGGGCTTCGTTCAGCTCGTCCTGCCTACGGAGCCACATCGGCACCAAGTAGGCGGCCCAGGCCCCGACGATGACTGCGTAGATGAGGCCGCTGCTGCTCACGCTCACACGGTAGAGGGGTTTCCGTGAGGCCATCTGCCAATTGAGTCGGTGTGTCGCACGATCTGGCTGATATCTCGAACTTTTTTTGCGACTGATGCGATCAACAGGCCGCCGACAGTGTGAAATTAATGCCTGAGACAAGACTCATACCCGTCTCGGACGGTCGATCGGCGATCAATTTCGAACACATATTTCATTTACGCGGGTCGGGAGCCGCTCTACGCCGTGTTCCGAGGTCGCGCCTGGTGCCAGCGGCGCAACAACCCTTCCGGTACCTCTTCGGTCGTCAGCGCGAAGACAAGATGATCGCGCCACGCGCCGTCGATGTGGAGATAGCGCGGCCGAAGCCCCTCCTCGCGGAATCCGAGTTTCTCCACGACCCGTCGGCTCGGCGTGTTCTCGGGGCGAATACACACCTCGATACGGTGCAGTCCGACCGAGCGGAAGCAGTGGTCGACGGCGAGCGCGACGGCGGTCGGCATGACTCCGCGGCCCGCGACGGACTCGTCGACCCAGTAGCCGACGTGGCCCGAGCACATCGAACCCCAGGTGATCCCGGCGACCGTCAGCTGTCCGACGAGACGGCCCTGGAACTCGATGACGAACGGCAGCATCCGGCCCGCACCGGCCTCCGCGCGCAGGTGGCGGACCATCTGACGGTACGTGGGACGGTGCACGATCGGGCCGCTGGGAGTGGGCGGCGGGATCGTGGCCTCCCAGGGGCGCAGCCAGTCGCGGTTGCGCCGGTTGACCTCGCGCCAGGCCCGCTGGTCACGCAGCTTTATGGGACGGAGGACGACATCGCCGTCTGTCAGCTCGACGGGCCAGGAGGAGCTGTTCAGCTCGCACCCCCGGCAGGGGCGGGATGGTCGCCGCCGCGCAGCTGGTCGACCGCGTGCCGCAGCAGCGGCTCCAGGACGGCGAGACCGTCGCGTACGCCTCCCGTGGAGCCCGGCAGGTTCACGATCAGCGTCCGGCCCGCCACACCGGCGAGTCCGCGCGACAGGACGGCGGTGGGGACCTTGTCCCTGCCGTACGCGCGGATCGCCTCGCCGATGCCCGGGACCTCGTGGTCGATGACGTGGCGAGTGACGTCCGGGGTGCGGTCGGTGGGCGAGATGCCGGTGCCGCCGGTGGTGAGAATGACGTCGTAACCGGCGTCCACACCCGCGCGCAGGGCCGCCTCGACGGGGTCGCCGTCGGGGACGACCTGCGGGCCGTCCACGGCGAAGCCCAGCGCGGCCAGGCCCTCGGCGAGGATCGGGCCGCCCCGGTCGGGGTAGACACCGGCGGCGGCGCGGTTGGAGGCGGTGACGACGAGCGCGCGGTAGGGCGCGGCAGCGCGCGAACCGGCATCGCGGGCCGCCCGGGCTTCGTGGCGCGAACCGGCGTCGCGGGCCGCACCGGCTTCGTGGCGCGAACCGGCATCGCGGGCCGCACCGGCTTCGTGGTGCACCCCCGCATCGCGGGCCGCACCGGCTTCGTGGTGCACCCCCGCATCGCGGGCCGCCCCGGCTTCGTGGCGCGGGCCGGCATCGTGGTGCACCCCGCCGGTCGCTCCCCCTCCGGTCACGTCCCCGCCGGTCGCTTCCGCGCCGGTCACGTCCGCGCCGGTCACGTCCCCGCCGCTCACGCCTCCGCTCCCTCGCGCGTCCAGTGGCCCGACTTGCCGCCGGTCTTCTCCTCGACGCGTACGTCGGTGATGACGGCGCCCTTGTCGACGGCCTTGACCATGTCGACGACCGTGAGGGCCGCGACGCTCACTGCGGTGAGCGCCTCCATCTCGACGCCCGTGCGGTCGGTCGTCTTCACCGTGGCGAGGATCTCGACGGCGTCGTCCGCTACGGAGAGGTCGAGTTTCACTCCGGAGACGGCCAGCGGGTGGCAGAGCGGGATGAGGTCAGGGGTGCGCTTGGCACCCATGATTCCCGCGATCCGCGCGGTGGCCAGGGCGTCGCCCTTGGGTACGCCCTCGCCGCGCAGCAGCTCGATCACGCGTGGCGAGACCCGTACGCGGCCGCTGGCGCGGGCGGTGCGGGCGGTCACGTCCTTGGCCGACACGTCGACCATGCGGGCCGCGCCCGCCTCGTCGATGTGGGTCAGTCGCTGCTGCTCAGGGGCTCCGGGGGTGTCCCCCCGGGAATTCGCGGTCATGTGCTTGGCGCTCCCGGTCCGGGCCCCGCGCGGTGCGGCGCGCGGGCCTGTTGTGCGCGACACGGTACCGCGCGGGCGGCCCACTCAGCCGAGCAGGACCACCTCGACGTCGGCGCCCGGCTCCACCGAGGTCATGTCCTCGGGGATGACGATCAGCGCGTCCGCGTGCGCGAGAGCGGCGATCAGATGCGAGCCGGAGCCGCCGACGGGCGTCACGCGGCCCGCCTCCGCGTCATACCGCCCCCGCAGGAACTGACGGCGCCCCGGCGGCGAGTTCAGCGGCTTGTCCGCGAGGAGCTCCGCGCGCGCGGTGGGCCGGTGGACCGTGGGCAGCCCCATGAGCGTGCGGATCGCGGGGCGCACGAAGAGCTCGAAGGAGACGTACGAGGAGACGGGGTTGCCCGGCAGCGCGAGCAGCGGCGTGTGGTCGGGGCCGATGGAGCCGAACCCCTGCGGCTTGCCCGGCTGCATGGCGAGCTTGCGGAACTCCACGCCGCTGCCCGCGCCCATGCCGTCCTCGTCGTCCGGGTCGCCGATGGAGGACAGCGCCTCCTTCACGACGTCGTACGCGCCGACGCTCACGCCGCCCGTGGTGACGATGAGGTCGGCGCGGATCAGCTGGTCCTCGATCGTGGAGCGCAGCGTCTCCGCGTCGTCGGCCACCGCGCCCACGCGGTAGGCGATGGCCCCGGCGTCGCGGGCGGCGGCGGTCAGGGCGAAGCTGTTGGAGTCGTAGATCTGGCCCTCGGCCAACTGCTCGCCGGGCTGGATCAGTTCGCTGCCGGTGGACATGACGACCACGCGAGGGCGGGGGCGCACCTTCACCGTGCCGCGCCCGATGGCGGCGAGCAGGGCGATCTGCGGGGGGTCGAGGACGGTGCCCGCGGTCAGGGCGCGGTCGCCGGTCTGAACGTCGCTGCCCCGCGCGCGGACGTGCGCGCGTGCCACTGCGGGGCGGTGCACGCGGACCTCGCCGGAGGCTCCTTCGGGGGAGGCGCTGTGGGCCCGCATTCCGGAGACGGGGCCCTCGCCCAGACCGCCGTCGGTCCACTCCACGGGGACGACGGCTTCGGCGCCGGGCGGCAGCGGGGCGCCGGTCATGATGCGGGCCGCCTGGCCCGCACCGACGGTGGGCTGTGCGCCGGCGCCCGCGGCCACGTCGCCGATGACGGTGAGGACGGCGGGGAACTCCTCGCTCGCGCCGTCGACATCGGCGACCCGCACCGCGTACCCGTCCATGGAGCTGTTGTCGAAGGGCGGCAGCGAGACAGGCACCGTGACGTCCTCGACCAGGACGCAGCCCTGGGCGTCGAGGAGTTGGAGCTCGATGGGTTCGAGCGGGCGGACGGTCTCGAGGATGTCGTCCAGATGCTCGTCCACCGACCAGAAGTGGTCCCGGTCGGTGATCGGTGTCGTCGTGCTGCTGCTCAAAGTGCTACATCTCCTCGGTGACGTAACTGCGGAGCCAGGCCTGGAAGTCCGGGCCCAGATCTTCACGTTCGCACGCGAGTCTGACAATGGCACGCAGATAGTCGCCACGGTCACCGGTGTCATAGCGGCGGCCCTTGAAGACGACGCCGTGCACCGGGCCGCCGATCTTCTCATCCACGGCGAGCTGCTGGAGGGCGTCGGTGAGCTGGATCTCGCCGCCGCGGCCCGGCTCGGTCTTGCGCAGTATGTCGAAGATGTGCGGGTCCAGGACATAGCGGCCGATGATCGCGTAGTTCGACGGGGCGTCGGCCGCGTCGGGCTTCTCGACCAGGCCGGTGACCTTGACGACGTCGCCGTCGTCGGTGGCGTCGACCGCGGCGCAGCCGTAGAGGTGGATCTGCTCGGGAGCCACCTCCATGAGGGCGATGACGCTGCCGCCGTGCCGCTCCTGGATCTCGACCATGCGGGCGAGGAGGGGGTCGCGCGGGTCGATGAGGTCGTCGCCGAGGAGGACGGCGAACGGCTCGCGTCCGACGTGCGGCGCGGCGCACAGGACGGCGTGACCGAGCCCCTTGGGGTCGCCCTGGCGCACGTAGTGCATCGTCGCGAGGTCGCTGGACTCCTGGACCTTGGCGAGGCGGGCCTCGTCGCCCTTCTTCAGGAGGGCCGACTCCAGTTCGTAGTTGCGGTCGAAGTGGTCCTCCAGCGGGCGCTTGTTGCGACCCGTGATCATGAGGACGTCGTCGAGACCCGCGGACACGGCCTCCTCGACCACGTACTGGATCGCCGGCTTGTCGACGACCGGCAGCATCTCCTTGGGGGTCGCCTTGGTGGCCGGCAGGAAGCGTGTGCCGAGACCCGCGGCAGGGATGACCGCCTTGGTGATCCGGGTGTGGGGGGGTTGAGACTCAGTCATGGCGCCACCATATCCGGTACGTATGTGCGGAATCTGTGGATCCAGATAAGTCGGCGGCATATGCGCCCACCAGGAAGGAATTGCGAGAACCCCATGAGCGGAACCAGTGGAACCAGCGGTACCGGCAGCGGTGCGGAACCCCGTGACCAGCCAACCAAGCGCATGTTGCGGCTGGACTTCCGCGCGGTGAGAAGCAGGTTGACTGAGGATGACGCACAGAAGGCGGCAGCGGTTCTGGCCGCCCGCGCGCTGGAATTGCCGGAACTCGCCGACGCACACACCGTCGCGGCGTACGTCTCCGTAGGCAGCGAGCCCGGCACGCGCGCCCTGCTCGACGCCCTGCACGCGCGCGGGACCCGCGTCCTGCTGCCGGTGCTGCTCGCCGACAACGACCTGGACTGGGCCGTGTACGACGGGGCCGGCTCGCTCGTCCGCGTGCAACACCAGGGGAAGATCACGCTGTTGGAGCCCTCAGGGGCGCGTGTCGGGCCCGAGGCCGTCCTCACGGCGGACGCCGTGCTGCTGCCGGGGCTCGCCGTCGACGCGCGCGGCATGCGGCTCGGACGCGGCGGCGGCTCGTACGACCGGGTCCTGGCCCGCCTTGAGCGCGCGGACGCCCATCCCGCCCTCGTGGTGCTCCTGTACGACTCCGAAGTGGTCCCGTACCTCCCCGAGGAAGCACACGATCGGCCGGTGCACGCCGTCGTGACGCCGTCGGGCGTGCGCCGCTTCCGCTGACCTCACGCCCTCACGCCCTCACGTCCTCACGAAGACCCTCCAACACCCCGAAAGGGCCCTCCACGTGTGCGTGGAGGGCCCTTTCAGTACGTGCCTTCAGTACGTGCCTTCAGTGCGTGCCGTGAGCGTCCGTCAGGGGCGCAGCACCAGCTTGTCGCTCGTGCTGTCCTCGACGGCCTTCTCCGTGTACGACCACGGAAGGAGTTCGCCCTTGGTCCACTTCTCCGTCTGGTCGGTGTAGTGGTCGTTGTACGCGTGCCCCGAAGCTCCGGTGAGGTTGATCCACTTGGACTTGTCGAGGTCCTTGAGGTTCACCACCATCCGCATCGACGGCACCCAGACCACTCCGTAGCCGCCCGCCGCGTTCCAGCCGGTCGCGTTGACCGCGGCCTCGCCGCCGCCCAGGTTCCACGGGCCGCGGTTGAGCACCCACTGCAGCCAGCCGGGTCCGTCGGTGCCGAGCGTCTGGTTCTTCAGCGTGAGGCGGTGCAGGCGGCCCCAGCTCCACGTGTCGACGTCCTTGCCGAGCTTGGCCGTCAGGTCCCAGCGCGCGTCCTCAAGAGCCCGCTTGAACAGCTGGTCGCGGTTCTTGGTCTCCTTGTCGGTACGGGTCGCGGGCGCCTTCCACCAGGCGTTGGTCTCGTCGTCGATGATCTTGCGGATCACTTCGTAGTAGCGGTCGCCGCCGTCCGGCTGGGCCGAGTCGGCCTCGCGCTCACCGCACTCGCGCACCTTCTTGCCCTCGTCGGCCGGGCCGGTGTTGTCGGCGGGCTCGACGTTCAGGCACTGCCCCTTGACCCGCAGCTCCTTGGGGAGCTTGTTGCCGAAGGCCAGCTTGAGGATGTTGCGCCAGACGGAGTTGAAGTACGCGGCGGCGGCCGAGTCGGCGTCCTGGGTGTAGTCCCAGCCCTCGAGGAGCTTCTGCGCCTCGCGGACGTACTTGTCCTTGACGTCGATCTTCAGCAGCTTGGGCACGAGCAGCTTGGCGATCTCGCTGCTGTTGTCCATCTGCATGAGGCGCATGTCCTCGGTGGAGATCTTGCCGCCGTTCTTGATCTTCGACTGGATGAGGTCGTCGATCCGCTGGCTGCGCGCTCCGTAGCCCCAGTCCGAGGTGAGCTTGTACGGGTACTTGGCCTGGTCGACCACGGCCTGGTTGGCGGTGACGATGTAGCCGCGCTTGGGGTTGTACTCGTAGGGCAGCGCGTCCTGCGGGATGTAGCCCGTCCAGCGGTAGTCGGGGTCCCAGCCCGGCGCCGGGAGCGAGCCGTCGCCCTTGCCGCGGGTGGGGATCTTGCCCGGCGCCTGGTAGCCGATGTTGCCCTTGGTGTCGGCGTAGATCAGGTTCTGGGAGGGCACTTCGAAGGAGCCGGCCGCCTTGCGGAACTGCTTGAAGTTCTTGGCCCGGTTGAGGTCGAAGACGGCGTCCATGGACTTGCCGGGGCTCAGCGCGGTCCAGCGCAGCGCCACTCCGTAGCCGTCGCCCCGGTCGGGGGCCGCGGTGTCGACCTGGGCCTTCTTGCCGACCTTGCCGAGTTCGTCGTCGCGGTCGGAGATGAGCGGGCCGTTGTCGGTCTCCCGGACCGTGATCTTCTTCGAGCTGCCGCCCGCGACCTTGATGGTCTCCTCGCGCGAGGTGAACGGCACGACCTTGTCGCCGGACAGGTAACCGTCCCCGGTGAACTTCTCCAGGTAGAGGTCCGTCACGTCGGCGCCGAGGTTCGTCATGCCCCAGGCGATGTCCTGGTTGTGGCCGATGACCACACCCGGCATGCCGGAGAAGGTGTAGCCGGAGACGTCGTACTGGCACTTCTCGGAGACCGACTTGCAGTGCAGGCCCATCTGGTACCAGACGGAGGGCAGCTGCGGCGCCAGGTGCGGGTCGTTGGCGAGGAGCGGCTGGCCGGTGATGGTGTGCTTACCGGAGACGACCCAGGAGTTCGAGCCGATGCCGTTGCCGCTCGGGCCGAGGATGGACGGGACCTCGTCCAGGGCGTCGGAGAGGCCCGAGAGCTGCGAGGTCATGCCCTCGGTCGCCTGGGTGCCGCCTGCGACACCCGTGCCTGCGGTGCCGCCGGTTCCGGTTCCAGTTCCGGACTGGGTACCGGTGCCGGTGCCCGTTCCGGTGCCGGTACCTGTACCCGTGCCGGTACCCGTGCCAGTGCCAGTGCCAGTGCCAGTGCCGGTACCCGTACCCGAACCCGAGCCGCTTCCCATGCCACTGGGAGTGCCCTCGGGGTCGTATTCCTTCGTGACGCTGCTGTACGCGCCCTCCCGGACGATGGGCTTGTTCCGCTTGTACGGGTACTCCGGGTACAGGTCCTTGATCTGCGACGGGCCGAGGCGGCTCGTCATCAGGGAGCGGTCGATCTCGTCCTGCATGTTGCCGCGCAGGTCCCAGGCCATGGCCTTGAGCCAGGCCACGGAGTCGACGGGGCTCCACTCCTGGGGTTTGTAGTCGTTCTTGAAGCCGAGCGCCGCGTACTCGACGGAGATGTCCTTGCCGTCCTTGCCGTCGAGGTAGGAGTTGACTCCCTTGGCGTACGCCTGGAGGTACTTCTTGGTCTCCGGCGAGAGCTTGGAGTCGTACTCCTTCTTCGCCACCCGGTGCCAGCCGAGCGTGCGCAGGAACT
The DNA here is from genome assembly GCF_040646035.1 of Streptomyces sp. NPDC046465. Lineage (NCBI taxonomy): Bacteria > Bacillati > Actinomycetota > Actinomycetes > Kitasatosporales > Streptomycetaceae > Streptomyces > Streptomyces sp. NPDC046465. The sequence goes on along the minus strand of NZ_JBEYZK010000013.1, from coordinate 79,475 downwards.
CATCGGTCTTGACCTGGCTCTTGCCGAACATCTCGGAGAGCCGCCCGGAGGTCATGTGACGACGTACGTCCATCTCCCAGAAGCGGTCCTGCGCCTGGACGTAGCCCTGTGCCATGAAGAGGTCGGCATCGGACTCGGCGTAGATCTGCGGGATTCCGTTTCCGTCGCGCTTCACGTCGACGTTGCCGGCCAGGCCGTCGAGCTTGATCGATCCCTTGGTCTGCGGGAAGGAGGCGCGCACGGTGCTCACGCTCCAGTACGCGCCGAAGCCGATGCCTCCGACGATGGCCAGGACCAGGACGATCACGACGAGTCGGGCTCGGCGCCCCTTCTTCTTGCCGGACTTATGACCGGAAGAGGCGGTGGTGTTGGAGGGCATCGCTGTCCTTGCTGTCCTTACGCGAGCGGCAGGGCGGGCTGTGCTGTCGACTTGGGGCGGCTCTGAGAGCGCTGGAGCAACCATAGGCGCAGGGCGTTGCAGCTCCGGACGCGGAGTCAGGAACCCGGCCTCCATGAGATCGAATAGTCATTCGATGGCATCAAGGAAGCGTTAACAATTAGGTAAGGTAACGAAGTACTCCTACGTAGTACTCGCGCTCCACTACGTAGTACGTGGCTCCACGGAGGAAGGAACGGCCCCTGACTGTCCACCACCTCAACCAGCTCCTGCTCGTCTGCTCGCTCGTTCTGCTCGTCGCGGTGGCGGCGGTCCGCATCTCGTCGCGCAGCGGGCTTCCCAGCCTGCTGCTTTACCTGGGCATCGGCATCGCCATGGGCCAGGACGGAGTGGGCGACGTCCACTTCGACAACGCCGAACTGACGCAGGTCATCGGCTATGCCGCCCTGGTCGTGATCCTCGCCGAGGGCGGCCTCGGGACCAAGTGGAAAGAGGTCAAGCCGGCCCTGCCCGCGGCAGCCGTGCTTTCGACCGCGGGTGTCGCCGTCAGCGTCGGCGTCACGGCCGCCGGTGCCCACTATCTCGTCGGGCTCGAATGGCGCCAAGCACTGATCATCGGCGCGGTGGTCTCGTCCACCGACGCCGCCGCGGTCTTCTCCGTACTGCGGAAGGTTCCGCTTCCCTCCCGCGTCACGGGCATCCTGGAAGCGGAGTCGGGGTTCAACGACGCCCCTGTGGTGATCCTCGTCGTGGCGTTCTCCACGGCGGGCCCGGTGGACGACTGGTACGTGCTGATCGGCGAGATCGCCCTGGAGCTGGCGATCGGTGCCGCGATCGGCCTCGCGGTCGGCTGGCTCGGCGCCTTCGGCCTGCGGCACGTGGCCCTGCCCGCCTCCGGCCTCTACCCCATCGCCGTCATGGCGATCGCGGTCACCGCGTATGCCGCGGGCGCCATGGCGCACGGCAGCGGATTCCTCGCGGTCTACCTCGCCTCGATGGTGCTCGGCAACGCCAGGCTGCCGCACTGGCCCGCCACCCGCGGCTTCGCCGAAGGGCTCGGCTGGCTGGCCCAGATCGGCATGTTCGTCCTGCTCGGCCTCCTGGTCACCCCGCACGACCTGCTCGACGACACCTGGCCCGCGATCCTCATCGGCCTGGTCCTGACCGTCGTGGCACGCCCCCTGGAAGTCGTCCTCAGCCTGCTGCCGTTCCGCCTGCCCTGGCAGGAGAAGGCGCTGCTCTCCTGGGCCGGGCTGCGCGGCGCCGTGCCCATCATCCTGGCGACGATCCCCATGGTGAGCGGCGTCGAGGACAGCCAGCGGATCTTCAACATCGTCTTCGTGCTCGTCGTCGTCTACACCCTCATCCAGGGCCCCACACTGCCCTGGCTGGCCCGGAAGCTGCGGCTCGGCGACTCCTCCGAAGCCGCCGATCTGGGCGTCGAGTCCGCACCCCTGGAGCGGCTGCAGGGTCATCTCCTTTCGGTGGCCATCCCCAAGGGCTCCCTCATGCACGGCGTCGAGGTCGGCGAGCTGCGGCTGCCCCCGGGCTCCGCCGTCACGCTGGTCGTGCGCGACGGAGAATCGTTCGTCCCGCTGCCGACCACGGTGCTGCGGCGCGGCGACGAGCTCCTCGTGGTGGCGACCGACCCGGTGCGGGACGCCGCCGAGAAGCGGCTGCGTGCGGTCGGCCGCGGCGGCAAGCTGGCCAGTTGGCTGGGAACCGACGGAGAAAAACACCAATCGTAGGTGGCGGAGGTCTCATCGGCCGCAATCACAGGCCGAATGGGATCTCCCCCTGTACGATGAAGGCACCTGATCGAACCAACTCTGCCTGAAGCAGAGCTGGCGCGACCGTATGGCGGCCGTGACGCCCTCGCAGTGGGCCCGGCATCTACCGCAGTTCCGCGCAAGAGGACAGCTCTCGGCGCCCCCGCACGGGCGCGCTACCAGGCGGCAGAAAGGCACGGGCCGTGGCATCCACGGTCACCGAAACCCGCCCCGGCTACGGACAGCTGCTGCGTACCCCGCGCGCCTGGACGTTCCTGCTGCCCGGCTTCGCGGCGCGACAGCCGTTCGCGATGCTGACCATCTCCATCGTCCTGCTCGTGCAGCACACCACCGGCTCGTACGGCGCCGCCGGCGCCGTCTCGGCCGCCACCGGCGTCTCCATGGCGCTCTTCGCCCCCTTCAGCGGCAAGCTCGCCGACCGGTTCGGGCAGCGCGCCGTGCTGGTGCCCGGCATCCTCGTGCACTCCGCCTCCGTCATCACGCTGACGGTCCTCGCGCTCTCCGACGCCCCCCTGTGGGCGCTCTTCGTGGCCGCCGTGCCCGCGGGCGCATCGACACCGCAGGTCGGCCCCATGGTGCGGGCCCGCTGGGGCGTCAAGCTCCAGGACTCCCCCCTGGCCACCACCGCGGCCGCCTTCGAGTCGGTCACCGACGAGCTGACCTTCGTTCTCGGCCCGCTCTTCGCGACCGCGCTGTGCACCACCATCGACCCCTCCGCCGGACTCCTCACCGAGGCCGGACTCACGCTGGTGGGCGGCCTGCTCTTCGCCGCGCAGAAGAGCACCCAGCCGAAGCCGTCCTCGCACGAGGACGGGCACGCACGCGTGGAGCACGTTTCCGCACTGCGCGTCCCCGGAGTGCGGGTCCTCATGGCGACGTTCATCGGCATCGGCGCCGTCTTCGGCGGCATGCAGGTCTCGCTGGCCGCCTTCACCGAGTCGATCGGCGAGCCCGGCCTGAACGGTGTCCTGTACGGCACGTTCGCGGCGGGCAACATGCTCTCCGGCATCGCCTGCGGCGCCATCGCCTGGAAGATCTCCCCGCAGCGCCGCCTCCTCGTCGGCTACACGGCCCTGACTCTGATGGCCTCCGGCCTGTGGGCCGCGCACTCCGTGCTGCTGCTCGCCGGACTCGGCCTGCTGGTCGGCGTCTGCATCGCCCCCGCGCTGATCACCGGCTACACCCTGGTCGACAAGCTGGTCGCGCCGACCGGCCGCACGGAGGCCTTCACCTGGCTGACCGGTGCGGTCGCGCTCGGCCAGGCGGCCGCCGTCACGGTGGCCGGACAGCTTGAGGACCACTTGTGGGACGGGGCCGGATTCCTGGTCCCGCTGGGCGGTACGGCCATGGCTCTCGTGGTCCTTCTGGCGCTCCGTTCACGGCTCGTTCCCAAGCCCTCCGGCCGCACGGTCGCGCGTGGCGTCGGTCACCGCGTGCCGGTGACGGTGGACTGATCTCGCGGAATACGTCACTATGGACCGTCGTTAGCACTCATCGAGTGAGAGTGCCAGGAGGAAGCAAGTGCCGACGTACCAGTACCAGTGCACCGAGTGCGGCGAGGGCCTCGAGGCGGTGCAGAAGTTCACCGATGACGCCCTGACCGTATGCCCGAACTGCGACGGACGCCTCAAGAAGGTGTTCTCGGCGGTCGGCATCGTCTTCAAGGGGTCCGGCTTCTACCGCAACGACAGCCGCGGCTCGTCGTCGAGCAGCACCCCGGCGAACGCGTCGTCGAAGTCCGCGGCATCGGGCTCCTCGGACTCGAAGGGCTCCTCGGACTCGAAGGCCGCGTCGTCGTCCTCGTCCTCGGATGCCAAGTCGTCCGGCTCCTCCCCGACGTCGTCCACGTCGTCGAGTTCGGCCGCGTAAGGCTCTCCGCACGCCTCTTCTGTGCGACCCCGCCGTCCTGCGACGGCGGGGTCGTCGGCGTTCCCCGCCGTCGCTACTGTGCGGGCCATGGTGAACACGGCGAACGCCGCGCGGGCCGAGATCGGCGTGATCGGCGGCTCCGGCTTCTACTCCTTCCTCGACGACGTGACCGAGACACGGATCGACACCCCGTACGGGGCTCCCAGCGACTCCCTCTTCCTGGGCAAGATCGCGGGCCGACGGGTCGCCTTCCTCCCCCGGCACGGCCGCGGTCACCATCTGCCGCCGCACCGCATCAACTACCGCGCCAACCTCTGGGCGTTGCGCTCGGTCGGCGTGCGGCAGGTGCTCGGCCCGTGCGCGGTCGGCGGGCTGCGGCCCGAGTACGGGCCCGGGACGCTGCTGGTGCCCGACCAGCTCGTGGACCGCACGCGGACCCGTGCGCAGACGTACTTCGACGGGGCACCGCTGCCCGACGGCAGCGTCCCGAACGTCGTGCACGTCTCGCTCGCCGACCCCTACTGCCCCGCAGGCCGCGCGGCGGCGCTGCAGGCGGCCCGCGGCCGTGACTGGGAGCCGGTGGACGGCGGGGTGCTCGCCGTGATCGAGGGGCCGCGGTTCTCGACCAGGGCGGAGTCCCGCTGGTACGCCGCGCAGGGCTGGTCGGTGGTGGGCATGACCGGGTACCCCGAGGCGGCGCTCGCCCGTGAACTGGAGCTCTGCTACACGTCGTTGACGCTGGTCACAGATCTGGACGCGGGCGTGGAGACCGGCGAGGGCGTGTCCCACGACGACGTCCTGCGGGTGTTCGCCGCCAACGTGGACCGGCTGCGGGGCGTGCTGTTCGACGCGGTGGCGGGGCTGCCGGCGAACGACGAGCGGCGGGATTGCCTGTGTGCGGGGGCGCTGGGCGGAATGGATCCGGGGATCCGGCTGCCGTGAAGTGAGGGCTCCGGGGGGGGAGCGGAAGTTCCCCTTCGGGTGAGGGAGTTGTCCACAACCGGCGAGTAGTCCACGGGGCTCAGCGGGAATCGGCGCGAGCCCGCATCGTGAGAGCGGAAGCCGAGCTCCTCGCATCGCAGGTGGTGGTTGTCGTGACCCATGTCCCTACCCATGTCCCTACCCACGCCCCTACCCATGTCCCTCCTCAGACCCGACCGGCAGACAGGTGCCAGGTCCCCCACTTCCCGCCCGTGCGGGTGCGCGGCGGCCATCCGCGGTTGCGCCGGTTGCTGCGGCACCGGCGGCGGGCCCTGGCCGTGGGCCTCGCGATGACCGCCGCCGCCCTCGCGGCCACGGCTCCGCGGGCCCCCGCACCGGCCCCACCGCAGGAGGCGGCCGCCGCGGAGCCTGCGCCCGAGGGGCGCCCCCTCGTCGCCGCGGAGCGGGCGAAGGTGACGGCGCCGGTGCGGATCGCGGACGCGGACGCGGTGCGTCTGCTGCGTCCCGGCGACCGGGTGGACGTGATCGCCGCCGACGGATCGGCCGGGGTCGGCACGCAGCCGCGCGTGGTGGCGGCGGGGGCGCGGGTCTCCGAAGTGCCCGAGTCGGCGGACGGCCCCGCCGAGAGCGGGGCGCTGGTGGTCCTCTCCGTACCGAGGGACACGGCGGCACGGCTCGCCGGGGCCGCGGCGACGATGCGCCTGGCGGTGACCCTGCGATGAGCCAGAATGTTCACGATCGCACTGACAGCCTGTCAAGTAGCTCGATGGTGCGTAGCAATTGGACAGGTACGCCATGGTCTGACGTAAGTTGCGAAGTTGTTTGTTCAGCAACCCGCACATGCAACGAAAGGCCTCGTGGTGAGCGAGAAGAAGGAACCGGGTCTCTGGGACGGCTTCAAGGCCTTCCTGATGCGCGGCAATGTCGTCGACCTGGCGGTCGCGGTGGTCATCGGCGCCGCGTTCACGAACATCGTGAACTCGGTGGTCAAGGGTGTCATCAACCCGCTCGTCGGCGCCTTCGGGACGAAGGACCTCGACCACTACAGCTCGTGCCTGAAGTCGCCCTGCGAGATGAACGACGCGGGCGAGGTCGTCAAGGGAATCCCGATCATGTGGGGTTCCGTGCTCAGCGCGGTCCTCAGCTTCGTGATCACCGCGGCCGTCGTGTACTTCCTGATGGTCCTGCCCATGGCCAAGTACCTGGCACGCGCGGCAGCCAAGCGGGCCGAGAGGGAGGGCACGAAGGAGGTCATCGAGATCAGCGAGCTGGAGGTGCTCAAGGAGATCCGCGACGCCCTGGTGGCGCAGCGCGGCTCGGGGCACCGCGAGGAGTAGCGCGGGCTCAGAGGTGGTGGGGCGGCTTCTCGTCGAGGAAGCGTGCCAGGTCGGCGGCGCTGCCGTGGCCGGGCTCAGCCCGCTCGCCCCACCCTCGGTCCGTGTCGTCCGAAGACTGCTGCGACAGCGGATCGTCGAAAATCAGCGCGTTCCCCGACCGCTTCTTCGGGTCCTGCGGGGTCTTCGGCTCGTCCGGATCTCGCGGTTCGGGGGCGGGGGCGGTGCTCATGTCTCCAGGGTACGCCGGGGGTGCGGGCGGCCGCCGCGAGCAGCTCGCGTCAGCTGGCCTTGAGGCCCTGAGCTGCGAAGATCTCCTTTGCCACGGCCACCTGCGCCGGGGAGGGCGAGGGGGTGCCGCGCAGTGCGAAGTCCTTGCCGAGCGCGTCCCACTTCGCCTCGCCCAGCTTGTGGAAGGGCAGCACGTCGACCCGGGAGACGTTGCCGAGCGAGGCGGCGAAGCGGGCGACGCCCTCGATGTTCGAGGGGTCGTCGGTCAGACCAGGCACGAGGACGAAGCGGACCCAGACGTTCTTGCCGAGGCCGGCCAGGCGGTGGGCGAAGTCGAGGGTGGGCCGCAGGGGCCGCCCGGTGACCTTCTGGTACGTCTCGGGGTCCCAGGACTTGATGTCGAGCAGGACCAGGTCGGCGTCGCGGAGCAGGGCGTCGGTGGCGCGTGCGCCGAGGAAGCCGGACGTGTCGAGTGCGGTGTGCAGCCCCAGTTCGTGCTTGAGGCGGTGCAGGAGTTCGCCGGTGAAGACGGGCTGCAGGAGCGGTTCGCCGCCGCTGATGGTGGCTCCTCCCCCGGCCGCGGAGATGAACCTGGTGTACTTGGCGGCCTCGGCGATCACCTCATCGGCCGTGGTCCGCTTGCCGTCGCGCATCCGCCAGGTGTCGGGGTTGTGGCAGTACAGACAGGTCAGCGGGCATCCGGCGAGGAACGTGACGAAGCGCGACCCCGGTCCGTCCACGCCGGTGGACAGGTCCCAGGAGTGGACGGAGCCGGTGACGGGGCGGTGGGTGGCGGCCGCCGCGGGGGTGGCCGCGTCCTCGTCGGCCCCGCGGGGGCGTACGGGGATGTCGGTACTGAGCAGAACAGCCATGGCGGAACTCCCGAACTACTGGCAGTACGTGGTGTGCGCGGCGCCCGGAGCCGGGGTGAGGGCCCGGCCCCGGGGCCGCGGTTCAGGGGCGGCTCCCCGGAGGGAGCCGGTGGCTCAGAGGGAGCCGTGGAAGGTGCGGTTGATGACGTCGAGCTGCTGGTCGCGGGTGAGCCGGATGAAGTTGACCGCGTATCCGGAGACCCGGATGGTCAGCTGCGGGTAGTTCTCCGGGTGCTCCATGGCGTCCTGCAACGTCGCCTGGTTGAGGACGTTGACGTTCATGTGGAAGCCGTCGCTGGCCATGAAGCCGTCCAGGACACCGGCGAGGTTCGCGATCCGCTCCTCGGGGGTGCGGCCGAGCGCGTCCGGGGTGATGGTGTTGGTCAGCGAGATGCCGTCCTCGGCGTCGTCGTAGTCGAGCTTGGCGACCGACATCGCGGAGGCGATGTAACCGTGCTCGTCGCGGCCGTTCATCGGGTTGGCCCCGGGGGCGAACGGCTCGCCCGCCCGGCGTCCGTCGGGCGTGTTGCCGGTCTTCTTGCCGTAGACGACGTTCGAGGTGATGGTCAGCACCGACTGGGTGTGCACCGCGTCGCGGTAGGTGGGGTGCTTGCGGACCTTCGCCATGAAGTCGTGCACGATGCGCCGCGCGATGTCGTCGACGCGGTCGTCGTTGTTGCCGTAGGCGGGGTAGTCGCCCTCGATCTCGTAGTCGACGGCGAGGCCCGTCTCGTCGCGGACCACCTTGACCTTGGCGTGCTTGATCGCCGAGAGCGAGTCGGCGGCGACCGAGAGGCCCGCGATGCCGCATGCCATGGTGCGCAGGATCTCCTGGTCGTGCAGCGCCATCTCGATGCGCTCGTAGGCGTATTTGTCGTGCATGTAGTGGATGACGTTGAGCGCGTGGACGTACGTCTTGGCGAGCCAGTCGAGCATCGCGTCGTATCCGCGCACAACGGTCGCGTAGTCCAGGTAGTCGCCCTCCATGGGCGTGAAGCCCTCGACGATGGCCTTGCCGGACTTCTCGTCGCGGCCGCCGTTGATCGCGTAGAGGAGCGCCTTGGCGACGTTCACACGGGCGCCGAAGAACTGCATCTGCTTGCCGACGGCCATGGCCGAGACGCAGCAGGCGATCGCGGTGTCGTCCCCGTACTTGGGGCGCATCAGCTCGTCCGACTCGAACTGGAGGGCCGAGGTGTCGATGGCGACCTGCGCGGCGAACTCCTTGAAGCCCTGCGGCAGTCGCTGCGACCAGAAGACCGTGAGGTTGGGCTCGGGAGCCGGGCCGAGGTTGTAGAGGGTCTGCAGGGCGCGGAAGGTGGTGCGCGAGACCAGCGGACGGCCGTCCTCGCCGATGCCGGCCATCGACCAGGTGACCCAGGTCGGGTCTCCGGAGAAGCCCTCGTTGTACTCGGGGGTGCGCAGGAAGCGGACGATGCGGAGCTTGATGACGAAGTCGTCGATGAACTCCTGGGCCTGGGCCTCGGTGATGCGGCCCGCCTCGATGTCGCGCTGCAGGTAGATGTCGAGGAAGTTGTCGATGCGGCCGATCGACATGGCCGCGCCGTTCTGCTCCTTCACGGCGGCGAGGTAGGCGAAGTACAGCCACTGGACGGCCTCGCGGCCTGTGATGGCCGGCTGCGCGATGTCGTAGCCGTACGACATCGCCATGGCCTTCAGTTCCTTGAGGGCCTTGATCTGCTCGGAGATCTCCTCGCGCCCGCGGATGACGTCCTCGGTCGCCCACTCCTCACCGAGGGCGGCCTTGTCGGCCTCCTTCGCGGCGATCAGGCGGTCGACGCCATAGAGGGCGACGCGGCGGTAGTCGCCGATGATCCGGCCGCGGCCGTAGGCGTCCGGCAGGCCGGTGATGATGCCGGACGAGCGGCAGGCGCGGATCTCGGGCGTGTAGGCGTCGAAGACGCCTTCGTTGTGGGTCTTGCGCAGGTGCGTGTAGACGTCCCTGACCTCGGGGTCGGCTTCGTAGCCATAGGCGTTGAGGGCGCTTTCGACCATCCGCCAGCCGCCGTTGGGCATGATGGCGCGCTTGAGGGGGGCGTCCGTCTGCAGGCCGACGATCAGGTCCTTGTGGTCGGCGGCGGTGCCATCGACGTATCCGGGCTTGAAGGCGTCGATACGGGAAGGGGTCCGCACGTCCACGTCGTGAATGCCGCGCTCGATCTCCGTGGGGAACATCGAGAGGAGCTGCTGCCAGGCCTGGGTGGTGCGTTCGGTCGCACCGGCCAGGAAAGAGGCGTCTCCTTCGTACGGGGTGTAGTTCTGCTGCACAAAGTCACGGACGTCGATGGCGTCCCGCCACAGACCGCCCTTGAAGCCCTCCCAAGCCTTACCGTTCACTGTCGTTTCCGCAGGAGTGGCAGTCATGACCCGCACCTTCCGTATCGCTTCTCCGGTACGTCTCCATTCCACTCCTCTTTGATCGATCAGAGGGTCAGCAATGGTCCCCGATCAGGGACCCAAGGTCCCTTTCCTCGGCCAGGTAAAAGCAACAAACCCCACCTGACCAGGCATTTCCTACAGGACCTTGGCCCTAAGTTCGCTTGTGAATCCGTTCACAAGAATTTCCGGGAAATCCCGTGGTAGCCCGCCACAAAAAGAGGGCGGGCCGAGTGCTCCCGCACTCGGCCCACCTGGGCCGGACCGCGCACGCCGTCAGGGCGTCAGCTGGGCGACTCCGCGCCCTTGCGGGCGTAGAACCACCAGGCGACCGCGATGCAACTGACGTAGAAGCCCACAAAGCCCCACATCGCGCTGGTGACCGCGAAGTTGGCGAACATCGCCGGGATGAAGAAGAAGCCGTACGCCGCGATCGCCGAGGTGAATCCGGTGACGGCACCCGATTCCATCTCCGACTGCTTCAGTGCCTTCGCGTACTCGGGCGTGCCCTCCGTCAGGCCCTTCAGGTGCTGGTTGCGGAAGATCACCGGGATCTGGCGGAACGTGGAGCCGTTGCCGATGCCCGAGAAGAAGAACGCGCAGAGGAAGCAGACGAAGAAACCCCAGAAATTGCCGCTGTCGCCGCCGGAGGGCAGGAAGTTGATGACGCCGATGATCGAGAGCGCCATGCCGACGAAGGAGATGATGGTGACCCTCGCGCCGCCGATCTTGTCCGCGATCCAGCCCCCGGCCCAGCGGGCGAGCGCGCCCACGGCCGGGCCCATCCAGGCGTACGTGGCCGCGGAGTAGGCCGCGTCGAGCGGGGTGAACGTGGTCTTGATGAGCATCGGCAGGGCCGCGGCGAAGCCGATGAAGGAGCCGAACGTACCGACGTAGAGCCAGGTCATCAGCCAGTTGTGCTTGCGCTTGAAGATGATCTTCTGCTGGCTGAAGGGGGTGGACGCGACCTTGAGGTCGTTCTGTCCGAACCAGGCGACGACCGCCAGGACCACCAGGACCGGCACCCACAGGAACGCCGCGTTCTGCAGCCAGATCGACGAACCGTCGGCCTTGTGCTGGGCCGAGCCCACCGCGATGACCGAGCTGGTGATGACGATAGGGGTGAGCAGCTGGACGACGGAGACACCGAGGTTGCCGAGACCGCCGTTGACGCCGGTGGCGTTGCCCTTGTCCTTCTTGGGGAAGAAGAAGCCGATGTTGGCGAGGGACGAGGCGAAGTTGGCGCCGCCGATGCCGCAGAGGGCCGCGATGGCGATCATCACGCCGTACGAGGTGTCGGGGTTCTGGACGGCGATGCCGAGCCAGATCAGCGGGACGACCAGAACGACCGTGGAGAGCGCGGTGAAGCGGCGCTGGCCGATCATCGGGCCGAGGAAGGTGTAGAGGATCCGGGCCGTGCCGCCCGTCAGGCCCGGCACTGCCGTCAGCCAGAACAGCTGCGAGGTGGTGAAGCCGAAGCCGACGTCCTTCAGGTTGGTCGCGGTGACCGACCACACCTGCCAGACGACGAAGGCGACCAGGAGGGCGGGGACCGCGATCCACAGGTTGCGCGCGGCGACCTTCCTGCCGGTGGACTTCCAGAAGAGTTCGTTCTCCGGCTCCCAGTCGGTGATGGTCTTGCCGGGGCGGTACTGCGCGGGGTCGTACGAGGTGCCCGTGGGCGCGGTCCGCGTCTCTTGGGCGGCAGGCGATCTCATATTGATTCCCAGTTCCCTCAGGGTCCCGACCTTGCTACGGGGCCTGACGTATCCACGATCACGCGCGCGGCGCTCCGCGAGCAGAGGCGTAGGGCACCTGCTGACCAGGCCAAACAGCGGGAATGTGACGGGACTTCAGGCCCCGGCCGCTGGGCCAAGGACCGATCGGACCTCGTGCGCCGGCGACGTGAACGACGGGTCGTCCAGACACCGGCCGGTCCGCAGGTCGAACTCCTGCTTGTGCATCGGCGACGCCACGACGGGGCGGCCCTCGCGGATGCCGAGGATGCCGTGGGCGATCACGTCGGCCCCGGAGAAGGGGTCACGGCTGCCGACCGCGTAGACCCGCCCCGCGCCGCCCTTGAACAGGGCTGCCTCCGAGCCGTCGGGCAGTACCGCCGCGCGGCCGTGGCCCGGCTCCAGGAATTCGGGCGACGGCTTCGCCAGCTGCTGCTCGAAGCGGGAAAGGGCCTGCGGGTCCGCCAGGACCGCCTGCCACGCGTCCCGGTAGGCCGCCGCGTGGCGGTCCTTCTGGGCCTCCGGTTCGGCACAGATGCCCAGCGAGTCGTCGATCAGGACCGAGATGAGGTGGTCGAGGCCGCCGATGCGCTCGAACCATGGTGCGGTGCGCTCCAGCCGTTCGCCGGCCCGCAGGTAGTACATGAGGAAGCGGTCGACGAGACGGAAGAGCTTGCCGACGACGGGCTTGCCGACGACGATGTCCTCGCCGCCCAGGCCGTGCTTCTCCATCAGTTCGGTGAAGGAGCTGGGCGGCGCTCGTGGCGGGGACCGGGACGGACGGCTGCGATGGTCGCGAAGGGGGTGACGCTCACCGCCCGTATGGCCCGCCGCGCGCGACCACGCCCGTGGCCGCGCCCCCGTGGTACGCCTTCCGCATGACCTCTGATGCCTCGAACACCACCGGGCCCCCCAAGCCCCCTGCCCCCTCCGGTTCCCTGGCTTCCGGTTCTCCGGCCTCCGGCTCCCTGACCGATGTCGCCGGTCTCCGCGTCGGGCACGCCACGCGGGCCGGGGGCGGGTGGCTCACCGGCACCACCGTGGTTCTCGCATCCGAGGGCGGTGCCGTCGCCGCCGTGGACGTGCGCGGCGGCGGGCCCGGCACGCGGGAGACGGATGCCCTTGATCCGCGCAATCTGGTGCAGCACGTCGAGGCCGTCGTCCTCACCGGCGGCAGCGCGTACGGCCTCGACTCCGCGTCGGGCGTGGTGGCGTGGCTGGAGGAGCGCGGCCGGGGCGTGCGGGTCGGCCCGGACCCCTCCCACGTCGTCCCCGTCGTCCCGGCCGCCTGCGTCTTCGACCTGGGCCGGGGCGGCGACTTCCGGGCCAGGCCCGACGCGGCGACCGGCCGGGCGGCCGCCGAGGCCGCCGCGCGCACCGCGCCGTTCGCCCCGGTCGAGGAGGGGGGCGTCGGCGCGGGCACCGGTGCGGTGGTCGGCGGCTTCAAAGGCGGTGTCGGCAGCGCGAGCGTCCGCCTCGACTCGGGGATCACGGTCGCCGCGCTGGTCGTCGCGAACGCCGCGGGCTCGGCGGTCGATCCGGCGACGGGTGTGCTGTACGGGCGGTACTTCGAGGGGCGACGGGTGGACTACCCGGCGCCCGAGAAGCACGAGGAGGCGAAGCGGCGCCTCGCCGAGGCCGCCGCCGAGAACGGCCCGCCGCCCCTGAACACCACCCTCGCCGTGGTCGCCACCGACGCCACACTCACCAAGGCCCAGGCGCAGAAGCTGGCCGGCACGTCGCACGACGGCATGGCGCGCGCGGTGCGGCCCGTCCATCTCCTCAATGACGGCGACACGGTCTTCGCCCTCTCCACCGGCGGACACACCCTGGCCGCCGACCGCCCGCTCGCCCTCAACGAGATCCTCGCCGCGGGCGCGGACGCCGTGACGGCCGCGATCGTGCGGGCGATGCTGGCGGCGGACTCGGTGAAGACGCCGGGCGGCTCCTTCCCCGCGTATCTCGATCTCTACGGTAACCAGTAGAAACGTATCAAGACGGTCAAATCGCCTCCATGGCACTGCCGTTGGGCCATGGATGTGCCCACACTCACACCGGTCGGCGGGAACCTCCGGGCACGCGCAGGCGCTCTTCACTCGTACTGGATTACTCGTACTGAATTCAGAACACGTACTTGGAGCAGCCCGTGACAAGGTCGGTCATAGTCAACCCCCGGCGCCGTGCCCTGCTGGCCGCCACCGCGCTCGCCGCCGTGGGCGCGCTGACCCTGTCGGCCTGCGGAGGTGACGCGGACGCCAAGGACGACAAGAACGGCGGCTCGGCCGCCAAGGGCGCGGACATCACCATCTCGTCCAAGGACGGCGCCACCGACGCCTCGATCAACGCCACCGGCGTCAAGGTCAAGGACGGCAAGCTGACCAGCGTGAAGATGACGTCGGTGACGTCCGGCACGGCGGTCGAGGGCACCATCTCCGGTGACGGCCTGAGCTGGAAGCCCAAGTCCCAGCTCGAGCGCGGCACGAAGTACAAGGTGACCGCCAACGCCAAGGACGGCAAGGGCAACGCGGCGACCGAGAACGCGACGTTCTCCACGGTCTCCTCGGCCAACAGTTTCATCGGCACCTACACGCCGGACGGCGGCGCCACGGTCGGTGTCGGCATGCCGGTCTCCTTCAACTTCGACAAGGCGATCACGGCGAAGAAGGACGTCCAGTCGCACATCACGGTCACGTCCAGCACCGGCCAGAAGATCGTGGGCCACTGGTTCGGCAACCAGCGCCTGGACTTCCGGCCCGAGGACTACTGGAAGGCCGGCTCCAAGGTCACGATGAAGATCAACCTGGACGGCGTGAAGGGCGCGGAGGGCGCCACCGGCGTGCAGAACAAGACGGTCACCTTCACCGTCGGCCGCGCCCAGGTCTCCACGGTCGACGTGCAGGCCAAGAAGATGACGGTCGAGCGCGACGGCAAGGTCATCAAGTCCGTCCCGATCTCCGCGGGCAGCCCGTCGAACCCGACGTACAACGGCAAGATGGTCATTTCGGAGAAGTTCACCCAGACCCGGATGAACGGCGACACGGTCGGCTTCGGCGGGGAGTACGACATCAAGGACGTGCCGCACGCCATGCGCCTGTCCTCGTCGGGCACCTTCATCCACGGCAACTACTGGGGCTCGCCCTCGATCTTCGGCAGCGCCAACACCAGCCACGGCTGCGTCGGCCTGCAGGACGCACGCGGCGCCGGCGACCCGAACACGCAGGGCGCCTGGTTCTTCAACAACTCCCTGATCGGCGACGTCGTGACGGTCAAGGGCTCCCCCGACAAGACCGTCTCCCCGGACAACGGCCTCAACGGCTGGAACATGTCCTGGAGCGAGTGGACGGCGGGCAGCGCGAGCTGACGCACCACCAACTGAGCGAGCCACGCGGGAACTTCCCGCGTGGCTCGCGCGTTTTCCGGTTCCCGGACATGATGTCGGACCCAGGGGCTACGGTATGCACTCACCAGGTGACATGTAGCAACGCCGGGAGAAGAACCTTGAGCGTTCCGTACGACACCGCGTACGAGCCACCCGAGTCGCCCGAGCCGCACTCCCCGGAGGAGCATCTCGAGCGACTCCTCGGCCGCGCCCTGAACTCCTTCGATCTGCCGGACGAGGTGATGGCCCGTCTCGACTCGGCCCTCGCCCACGACAGTTCCCTGCACTCCGCCCATCACAGCTCGGGCCTGCACCGCGAGACGTACAGACACACCTGGCTGCTCGCGGACGCCACCGTGCTCACGCTCTGGGAGCTCGTCCACAACACCGCGCCGGGCAGCGCCCCGACGCACGAGATCTACGCCGACGAGGAGGAGGCGGGTGTCGCCACCTCACGGCTGCCGCTGCCGCCCGACACACCCGCGTGCGGCCGCCCCGTCATGCTCCAGCTCCCGGCCGACTCCGAGCCCCGGCACGTGTACGCCCCCGACGACTCCGCGGACCACGCGCGCCGACTGCTGCGCCGCGCGGAGAACCCGGACGGCGACGCTCCGGGCAGGAGCGTGGTGCGTCTGCTGCGTTCGGCGTTCGCGCACCAGATCACCCAGGCCTTCGGCCGCCCCTGCCTGGCCGGCGAGATCCGCATGTGCTTCTCGCTCTACGAGCACGCGTTCCTGCTCTTCGACGGCGGCGAGAGGAGCCTGTGGGAGGTCGAGCACACGCTCACGCCCGACGGGCGCCACATGTGCGAGGTGTACGACACCGAGGAGGCGGCCCGCGCCGCGATGGAGCGCAGGGCCCAGGAGTGGATGCGGAGCCGGGGCAGCCGGGCGCAGGGCTGACGGGCCCAGGAGTGACGGGCGGGGCCAGGAATGACGGGGCCAGGGCTGACGGGGCCAAGGCTGAGCGACAAGACCCTCAGTAAGCCCCTCTGCACGGAACAGCGGGGTCAGGAACGACCGTCGCCGAACTGTCGTACGAGACCGGCGAAGGCGTCCCGCTCGTCCGCCGTGAGCTCCACGGTCTCCGCCCGCGGAGGGCCCTGCTGGGCGGGCAGCGCGCGGAGCGCCTGCGTCTGGCGCCACCCCTCCGCACTCTCCGCGCCGAAGCGGTCCCTGCGCATCACCCGCACCAGGCCGACGGCCCAGACGGCGGTCGCCAAGGCCAGCCCGGCCACGCCTATCTGCTGAACGATCGATACATCCTGGAACATGCGGCCCAGTAGACAACAGGACCGGGGGCTTTCGACAGGGGAGATCAGGACTTAGGTCCCGAAGTGACGCAACTCGCACACTCCGGGCCCTCAACCCTTTTATCCCCTTCTCCGCCTTCTCCGCCCTCACATACGGCCACGCGGCCGGGCGTTCAGACCGCCGCCGACGCCCGCTTGTTTTCAGCCACATCGGCCACAACGGACACATCGGCCGTCGACGCGTCGTCCGCGGCCACTTCCTCGGCCCCGCCCGAAGGCGCCGTCTTCCTGGCGCCCTTGAGCAGGACCACCACGACCGTCGAGACGCCGACACCGGCCGCGATCGCGACGAGGTAGAGGAGCGGCTGACCGATCAGCGGGACCACGAAGACGCCGCCGTGCGGAGCGCGCAGGGTGCAGCCGAAGGCCATCGACAGGGCGCCGGTGACCGCGCCGCCCGCCATGGACGCGGGAATGACGCGCAGCGGGTCGGCGGCGGCGAACGGAATCGCGCCCTCCGTGATGAAGGAGGCGCCGAGGAACCAGGCCGCCTTGCCGTTCTCCCGCTCGGTCTTGGTGAAGAGGCGTCCGCGGACCGTCGTGGCGAGTGCCATGGCGAGCGGCGGGACCATACCGGCCGCCATCGTCGCGGCCATCACCTTGAGGCTTCCGTCGGTCGGATGGGTGAGGCCGCCGATCGCGAAGGCGTAGGCCACCTTGTTGAGCGGGCCGCCGAGGTCGAAGCACATCATCAGGCCGAGGATGACGCCGAGGATGATCGCGTTGGCTCCGGAGAGGCCCTCCAGCCAGTCGGTCAACGCGCTCTGCAAGGAGGCGATGGGCTTGCCGACGACGAGGAACATCAGGAAGCCGACCACCGCCGAGGAGATCAGCGGGATCACCACCACCGGCATGATGCCGCGCAACACGGCCGGGATGCGGACCCGTTGGATCCCCATGACGACGGCGCCCGCGAGCAGGCCCGCGGCGAGACCGCCGAGGAAGCCCGCGTTGATGGTGACGGCGACCGAACCGCCGACGAAGCCGGGGACCAGACCCGGCCGGTCGGCCATGCCGTACGCGATGTAGCCCGCGAGGACCGGGACCAGGAAGGCGAAGGCGAGGCCACCGATCTGGAACAGCAGCGCGGCCCAGCTGGTGTGGTCCGTCCAGATGAAGTGCTCGGCGACGGACGGCGCCTTGTCGATCTTCCAGCCGCCGATGGCGAAGCCGAGGGCGATGAGCAGGCCCCCTGCCGCGACAAACGGCACCATATAGCTCACACCAGACATCAACCACTTGCGGAGCTTGGTGCCATAACCGTCACTCTCGTCCCCCGCGCCATCCACCGGCGTGGGGCCCGCGGGGGTGACGGTTTCGCCGGGGGCCGCCTTCTCCCTGGCTTCGGCGATGAGTTCGGCGGGGCGGTTGATGCCTGCCTTCACTCCTACGTCGACGGTGGGCTTGCCCGCGAAACGGGGCTTGTCGCGTACGGGGACATCGTGGGCGAAGACCACGGCATCCGCGGCGGCGATCACCGCCGGGTCGAGGCGGGTGAAACCGGCCGACCCCTGCGTCTCCACGGTCAGTTCTACGCCTGCGTCGCGGGCCGCGTTCTCCAGGGACTCGGCCGCCATGTAGGTGTGGGCGATACCCGTGGGGCAGGAGGTGACCGCGACGATCCGGAACGGCTCGGCCGCGCCGGGGGCTTCGGTGCCGGGGGCTTCGGTGTCGGGGGCATCGGTGTCGGGGGCTTCGGTGCCGGGGGCTTCGGTGCCGGGGGCATCGGTGTCGGGGGCATCGGCCGCCCGTTCCTCGCCCCTGATCAGGGCCGCCGCCTCCGCCGCCGTCGAGGCGGACCGCAGCGCGCCCGTGAACTCCCCGTCCATCAACTGCCGTGCCAGCGACGACAGAATCGTCAGGTGGGCGTCGTCCGCGCCCGCCGGGGCGGCGATCAGGAAGATCAGGTCGGCGGGGCCGTCCGGCGCGCCGAAGTCGATGCCCCGTGCCGAGCGGCCGAAGGCGAGGGTCGGCTCAGTGACGTGCGCGCTGCGGCAGTGCGGGATGCCGATGCCGCCGTCCAGGCCGGTCGGCATCTGCGCCTCGCGCGCGGCCACGTCGTCGAGGAAGCCGTTCAGATCCGTCACGCGCCCGAGAGCCACCATGCGCTCGGCGAGGGAACGCACTGCGGCTTCCTTGGTTGCCGTGGCTTCCTCGGTTGCTGCGGACCGGTCGAGTTCGAGGTCGACCAGGTCCGCAGTGATCATCTCGCTCATCGCGGGCTCCTTCGCACGCGTATCGCCCGGCGGGCGGGGGCTGCTGGGGGGACGGTGGCAGGGGGCATCATGCCGCGGGCTCCGTCAGTACGCGGTCCAGCGGGACCTCGTCCGTCACGGTGACCGCCTCCGGCGCGAGGTCCGCCGGGGTGGGCATCACGCTGCCGGGCAGCTGGACCGCGGCGGCGCCGTGCGCCACGGCCGAGGCGAGTGCGCGGGGGCCGGAGCCGCCCGCGACGAGGAAACCGGCCAGGGAGGAGTCACCGGCGCCGACGTTGCTGCGCACGGCGTCGACGGGGGCGCTCGCGAAGTACGCGCCCGACGCGTCGACCAGTAGCTGCCCGTCGGCACCGAGGCTGGCGAGGACCGCACGCGCGCCCGCCGCCCGCAGCTCCCGCGCGGCCTCGACCGCGTCGCCGACCGTCCTGAGGGGGCGGCCCACGGCCTCGGCGAGTTCACCGGCGTTGGGCTTGACGACGTCGGGGCGTTCGGCGAGCGCGGCGAGCAGCGCGGGCCCCGAGGTGTCCAGGGCGATCCGGGCGCCCGCCTCGTGCGCGCGGGCCACCAGCTCCGCGTACCAGGAGGGGCGCAGGCCGCGCGGCAGGCTGCCGCAGCAGGCGATCCAGTCGGCGCCCTGCGACCGCTCGCCGACGGTGGTGAGCAGCAGCTCCCGTTCCTGGTCGGAGAGTTCGGGGCCGGGTGCGTTGATCTTGGTGAGGGTGCCGTCGGGCTCGGCGACCGCGATGTTGGAACGGGTCTGTCCGGACACCGGCACCGGGGCGACCTCGATGCCCTGCTCGTCGAGGAGTCGGGCGACGAGCGCGCCGGGCGCGCCGCCCAACGGCAGCACGGCGACCGTCCGCACGCCCGCCGCCGCGACGGCCCGCGAGACGTTGACGCCCTTGCCGCCCGGGTCCATGCGGTCGCCGGTGGCGCGGACGACCTCGCCGCGGTCGAGCGAGGGCACCTCGTAGGTGCGGTCGAGGGAGGGGTTGGGGGTGACGGTGAGGATCATGCGTGTTCCGGCTGCTTCCGTGGTCATGCGCGTACCGGCTGCTGGTTCCGTGGTCATGCGCGTACTACTTCCGTGCCTGCGGCCTCGATGGCGGTGGCGTCGTCGGGGTCGAGACCCGTGTCGGTGATCAGCAGGTCCACGTCGGCGAGGTCGCCGAAACGGGCGAAGTGCTCCTGGCCGTGCTTGACGGAGTCAGCGAGCAGCACGACGCGGCGGGCCGCGGCCACGGCCGCGCGCTTCACGGCGGCCTCGGCGAGGTCGGGGGTGGTGAGGCCGCCCTCCGCCGAGAAGCCGTTGGCGGCGAGGAAGAGGACGTCGGCGCGGATCTCGCCGTACGCCCGCAGGGCCCACGCGTCCACCGCCGCGCGGGTGCGCTGCCGGACCCGGCCGCCGATGAGGTGGAGCTGGATGCCGGGGTGGTCGGCGAGGCGGGCGGCGGTGGGCAGCCCGTGCGTGACGACGGTGAGCGTCGACTCCAGCGGGAGCGCCGCCGCGAGCCGCGCGACGGTGGACCCGGCGTCGAGGATGACGCTGCCCTCGGCGGGCAGTTCGGCGAGGGCGGCGCGGGCGATGCGGTCCTTCTGGTCGGCGGCGGTGCCCTCGCGCTCGGCGAGGTCCGGCTCGAAGTCGAGCCGCCCGGCCGGGATGGCCCCGCCGTGCACGCGGCGCACGAGTCCGGCGCGGTCGAGCGCCTTGAGGTCGCGCCGGATGGTCTCGGCGGTCACCTGGAACTCCTCGGCCAGCGACAGCACGTCGACCCGCCCGCCGTCCCGCGCCAGCCGCAGGATCTCCTGCTGCCGCTCCGGTGCGTACATGTCCGTCTGCCTCCGCCGCATGCCCGAGTCTGTGGTTTCACTCGCAGAGTACGGTCGAACTTCCGGAAAGTAAACAGGTTCGGGCACCCCTCAGACACAAACGGACTTTAGTGCCGCACCTCGGATCCCCTTAGACCTTGGACCCCCTGGCCCCACGCCTGCCGGGGACCAGGCCCTACGGTCTACGCCCTACGCCTACGGCCAGCGGAACTCTCCGAGCTCATCCAGACACCGCTCCGCGAGCGCGGCCGGGCCCTCGGCGCCCCGCGCCGGAGCCGACCCCACCGCCCAGGTCTCCACCGCGACCCGCACCGCCGCACTCGCGATGCCCGCCGCCATGCGAGACTCCAGCGGCGACCCGGCGGCCCCGTCCGGCGACCCGGCCCCCGACCGTTCCGCGAGGATCGCGAGCAGCGTCTGCTCCGAGGCGTGGCACGCGTCCGCCCACACCGAGCGCAGCGCCGCGCTCTCCGCCGACATGCGCAGCAGCGCGCGCACCCAGTCCAGGGACGCCACCGCCGCGGCGGTCTCGGCCGCGAGGGCGTGCGTGACCGCGTGCCGCAGCGCGTCCGACATCGGCAGGTCCGCGGGCGCCCGGCGCACCGCCTCGGCCCACTGCTGCGCACCCGCCGCGAAAAGCGGCGCGACTGATTCCTCCTTGGTGGCGAAGTAGCGGTAGAAGGTGCGCGGCGCGACACCGGCCGCGCGGGCGATGTCCTCGGCGCGGGTGGCCCGCAGCCCGTCGGCGACGAAGAGCGCCGCCGCGGTGCGGGCGATGTCCAGGCGAGTCTCGGTCTTACGTCGCTCCGTCAGCGAACTCGCGGGCACGTCAGACACGTCAGGCACGTCAGGCACGTCGGGCGCCACCTCAGGCATATCAGGCATGCCAGGCAGGCTATGTCAGTCTCCACATAGGGCCACGGAGGCACGTAATGCCTGTATGGCAGAATCTGCCACCGTAATGGCGCAAGCAAGCAGCGCAGACAGTGCAGGCAGCACAGACAGCGCAGGCA
The DNA here is from genome assembly GCF_040646035.1 of Streptomyces sp. NPDC046465. Classification (NCBI taxonomy): domain Bacteria; kingdom Bacillati; phylum Actinomycetota; class Actinomycetes; order Kitasatosporales; family Streptomycetaceae; genus Streptomyces; species Streptomyces sp. NPDC046465. The sequence goes on along the minus strand of NZ_JBEYZK010000013.1, from coordinate 58,157 downwards.
GCACAGGCAGCACAGGCAGTGCGGACAAAGGGTGGCAATCAGCGGTGCGTCGTCGGCAGTTCCTTCTCCACGCGGCCGGTCTCACCGGCGCCACCGCGCTCGGCGCCGGCGGCCTCAGCGCCTGTTCAGCGGAGACCGACACCCCACTCAAACTCCTCGTGGCCAGCTACGACAAGAGCGTGGGCTCCTCGATCGGCGACCAGTGGGGCAGTCTCATCGCCGCCTTCGAGAAGGCCCACCCGGACATCAAGGTCGACCTCGAACGCATCCCGTTCGCCAAGCTCGACCGGACCCTGGCCCGGCGCGTGAAGGACGGCGACGCCCCCGACATCGCCCAGTCCAACTTCTTCGCGCCCTACGCCTATGAGAACAAGCTCTACGGCGCGTCCGACCTCTTCGACGTCCGCACCGAGGGCGACTTCCTCCGCTCCTACGCGGAGGCGGGCATGGTCGACCGCGTCCAGTACGGCCTGCCCTTCCTCGCCAGCACCCCGCGTCTCTTCTACAACCAGGCCCTCTTCAAACAGGCCCGTATCGAGGCCCCCCGCTCCTGGGCCGAACTGCGGGACGCCGCCAAGGCGTTGCAGGCGATCGGCGTGCCCACCCCCTACGGCCTGCAGCTGGGCCCGGAGGCCGCCGAGGACGAGGTGCTCGCCTGGCTGCTCGCGGACGGCGGCGGCTACGCCGGTCTCATGGGCTACGACTTCGCCAACCCCAGCAACATCGACACCCTCACCTGGCTGCGCGACCACCTCGTACGGCCGGGCCTTGCGGGCGCCGACCCGAAGGCGCTGACGAGGACGGACGCGTACGCCCAGTTCCTGCGCGGCAAGATCGGCATGATGATCGCGCATCCGGTCCTGATGGGCGCCGCCGACCAGGCCAAGTTCCCGTACGCGCACGCCCCGTTCCCCAAGAAGCTCGGCGGCGCCGCACCGCCCGTGGGACTCAACGACTGGCTGATGGCGTTCAAACGGAACGGGCGGCGCGAACAGTGCGGCACGTTCCTGAGCTACCTGTACGGCCGCAAGTCCGCCCTGGAGTACGGCGGGAGCCAGTCCGCCCTGCCGGTGACGAGCTCGGCGTCGGACGCCCTGCGCAAGGATCCGAAGCAGCGCCCGATGTGGGACTTCATCGACCAGATGCCGCAGGCGCAGTTCCAGCCGACGAACCTCGGCTCGTGGCCGGAGGTCAGGAGCGCCGTACGCCGCCACATCGGCGAGGCGGTCGCCGCGGGCGGCAACCCGAAGGACGTCCTGGAGTCCCTGGACACGGCGGCGGCCCAGGCCGAGCTGTAACGCCCGGCCGGGACCGACGAGCCGTACACCCCGATACGCCCCCCCCGATCACGCCTCCTGCCCCCCGATCACGCCCCCGGATCACGCCTCCCGGTCAGGAGGTCAACGCCGGTTCCTGTACGGGGATTTCGTCGTCGCCACCCGAGACGGGACCCTCATCCGGGCCTGCCCCCTCGACGTGCTGCCGCGGCTTCGCGGGCAGCGCGAACATCAGCAGGAAGATGACCACGAGGACGCCCATCACCCACCACAGCGCGTTCTGGAACCCGTCCGCGAACTCCGCCGGGATGCGGTTCGGCGCGACGTGCTCGTCGATCACTCCGAAGAAGGCCACCGAGACCAGGCCGAGGCCGAGCGCGTTGCCCATCTGCTGCACGGTGTTGATGAGGCCGGAGGCCGAACCGGCGTGCTCCTGCGGGACGTCGGAGAGGACCGCGTCGGTGATCGGGGCCACGATCAGGCCCATGCCGATGCCCATCACCGCGAGCGGCAGCGCCATCTGCCAGGAGGTTATGTCCGCGCCGTAGCGGTCGGCCTCCCAGATGTAGATGAGCACACCCGCGGCCATCGTCAGGGCACCGGTTTGCAGCACCTTGCGGCCGAAGCGGGGCACGAGCTTCTGCACGGAGATGCCGGCCGCCGCCGAGACGGCGATCGAGAACGGTACGCCGGTGACCCCGGCGCGCAGCGCGGTCCAGCCGAGGCCGACCTGCATGTAGAGGGTCCAGACGAGGAAGAAGATGCCGAGCGCGATGCCGAACACGGTCTGCACCGCGATGCCCGCCGCGAAGCTCTTCACCTTGAACAGCGAGAGCTCCACCAGCGGCGAACCGTCCTTGGCGGCCTTCCACTTCTCGTACGCGATGAGGGCGCCGAAGACGACGAAGGCGCCCGCCATCATGACGTACCCCCAAACCGGCCAGTCCAGCTCGCGGCCGCGGGTCAGCGGGTAGAGCAGCATCAGCAGGCCGAGCGAGACCAGGACGACGCCGACGAGGTCGAGCTTGAGGGCCCTCGGCGCCCTGGACTCGGCGATGAACTTGCGGCCGAGCAACAGACCGACGATGCCGACCGGCAGGTTGATGAGGAAGATCGGCCGCCACTGGAGGCCGAAGATGTTCCACTCGGTGAGCAGCGCGCCGAGCAGCGGCCCGGAGACGGCGCCGAGGCCGACGACCATGCCGAAGAGGCCGAAGACCTTGCCGCGCTCGTGCGCCGGGAAGGTCGCGTGCACGATCGAGAGGACCTGCGGCACCATCATGGCGGCCATGCCGCCCTGGAGGATGCGCGAGGCGACCAGCATCTCCGGGTTCACCGCGAAGCCGCAGAGCGCGGAGGCGATGGTGAATCCGGTGATGCCTATGAGGAAGAGCCGCTTGCGGCCGTGGATGTCACCGAGCCGCCCGCCGGTGATGAGACCCGCGGCGAAAGCGAGCGCGTAGCCCGCGGTGATCCACTGGATCTGGCTGAGGCTTGCGCCCTCGTTCCGCTGGATGGACGGAATCGCGATATTGACGATCGTCACGTCGACGAGGTCCATGAAGGCGGCTGTCATCACGATGGCCAGGGCGAACCAGCGCCGCCGGTCGCCGGTGGCCACCGGCGTCCCGGGTACTGAAGTGGTGCTCGGTGAAGTCATGCTGATCAGGCTAGAGGCCATGTAGGACAGCTAACGACCTAATTCTCCGGCATCCTGGACGCCATGACGACGGACGGCGTGAGCATAGGCGGCATGGCAGGCGCCACCAGGGCGAGCAGCGCCGCGACCAGCCGCACCGCTACGAACAACACCGCAGCCAGCCGCACCGCGACCAGCGGCTCGTCGGCCGGTACCGACACCCCCGCCCGCCTCTTCCAGCTCCTCTCACTCCTCCAGACGCCCCGCGAATGGCCCGGCGCCGAGCTCTCCGAGCGGCTCGGCGTCAGCAGGCGCACGGTGCGGCGCGACATCGACCGGCTGCGGGACCTCGGCTATCCGGTGCGGGCCAGCCAGGGCGCGACCGGCGGCTACCGCTTGGTCGCGGGCAAGGCCATGCCGCCGCTGGTCCTGGACGACGAGGAGGCGGTGGCCATCGCGGTCGGCCTGCGGGCCGGGGCGGGGCACGCGGTGGAGGGCGTCGAGGAGGCGTCGGTCAGGGCGCTCGCCAAACTGGAACAGGTCCTGCCGACCCGCCTGCGCCACCGGGTCTCCGCGTTGCAGATCGCGACGACGCCGCTGACAAGCGGCGACGGGGCGAGCATCGCGCCGGAGACGCTGACGGTGATGGCGTCGGCCGCGGCCGGCCACGAACGCCTGCGGTTCGCCTACCGCGCGGGCGACGGCACGCAGTCGCGGCGGCTCGCGGAGCCCTACCGCCTGGTGTCGACGGGGCGGCGCTGGTATCTCGTGGCGTACGACATCGACCGCGAGGACTGGCGCACGTTCCGCGTGGACCGGGTGAGCGAGCCCTTCGCGACGGGCGCGCGCTTCGCGCCGCGGCCGCTGCCCAACGGGGACGCCGCGCAGTTCATCCGCGACTCGGTGTGGCGCGGCCGCCAGTCGTACGACCTGGACGTGACCTTCGCCGCGCCCGCGGAGTTCGTCACCGCGCGCATGCCGTCGGGGATCGGCCCCCTGGAGCCGCTGGACTCCGGCCACTGCCGCCTGCGGACCAGATCGACGGACTCCATCGAGTGGCTGGCCGTACGCCTGGCGGTGATGGACTGCGACTTCACGGTGCACGGCCCCGGCGAACTGGTGTCGTGCGTAAGGGAGATGGGCGCGCGCCTGTCCCGGGCATCGGGGACGCGGGGTCCGGACAGCTAGGCAGGCCGCCTGGGCCATCTAGGCGGCCTAGGCCATCTAGGCCATCTAGGCCGCCGCGTCGAACCCCGTATCCCGCGCCAGCTTCTTCAGTTCGAGCAGCGCGTGCTTCTCGATCTGCCGGATCCGCTCGCGGGTCAGCCCGTGCTCCTTGCCGACCTCCGTCAGCGTCCGCTCGCGGCCGTCGTCGATGCCGTACCGCATCTTGATGATGGAGGCCGTGCGCTGGTCGAGTCGGCCGATGAGGTCGTCGAGCTCCTCGCTGCGCAGCAGAGAGAGGACGGACTGCTCGGGCGAGACGGCGGAGGTGTCCTCAAGGAGGTCGCCGAACTGGGTGTCGCCGGCGTCGTCCACGCCCATGTTCAGCGAGACGGGGTCGCGCGCCCAGTCCAGGACGTCGGTGACCCGCTCGGGCGTGGAGGAGAGCTCCTTGGCGATCTCCGCGGGCTCCGGCTCCCGGCCGTTCTCACGGTTGAACTCGCGCTGCACACGGCGGATCCGGCCCAGCTCCTCCACCAGGTGGACGGGGAGGCGGATGGTGCGGGACTGGTCGGCTATGGAGCGGGTGATGGCCTGGCGGATCCACCACGTGGCGTACGTGGAGAACTTGAAGCCCTTGGCGTAGTCGAACTTCTCCACGGCGCGCACCAGGCCCGCGTTGCCCTCCTGGATCAGGTCGAGGAGGGGCAGGCCGCTGCGCGGATAGCGGCGGGCCACCGCGACGACCAGTCGGAGGTTCGAGCGGATGAAGACGTCCTTGGCCCTCTCACCGTCGGCGAAGAGCGCTTCGAGCTCCTCGCGGTCCGCGGTGACCTTGCTGTCCTCGACCTCGCCGTCCAGAATCTTGCGGGCATACACCCCGGCCTCGATGACCTGGGAGAGCTCCACTTCCTTGGCGGCGTCCAGCAGTGGCGTACGCGCGATCTCGTCGAGGTACATGCCGACCAGGTCGCGGTCGGCGATCTCCCCGCCTACGGCGCGAACACTGCGTGCCGCGTCGCTTCCGCCGGAGGCGGACTTACGACGGGCGACGGCACGGGTTGCCATGCGTGCTCCCTTGCGATGTTGTCCTGGTCGGCCCATGCGTGGGGCCTCTGTGGTGGATGGCACACCCTCGGGTGCCCTGCATCCGATGGAAACAACGACTGGAATCCGGACAGAATTCCCAAGCCGCCCATCTTTTTTCCTGACGGTGCAGTACCCTGTTCCGCCACGCAGGGCGGCCGAGCGCTGTCGGAGTGTGCAGCGTTGCAGGTCAGGCCGGGCGCCGAGGCCTGTCATCCGGTGCCAGGAAGAGCGCCGCCGTTGGCTGCCCTCCCACCCCAAAGACGGTCCGCACCGCCTCTTGGTTGCTCAGGAACGGGATTCCGGCCTCCGCCCCTCCCGAGTGCTCGGTCACGCGACGAGTACTCCAGGAAAGGGGCAGAAAGTTCGCCCGGTACGGAAGAGTCACGCGGTACGAGCCGCCACCGGACCCGTTACGAGCCGCAACCGGATCCGGTACGAGCCGCCACCGGACCCACAGGCCTAAGCCCCGGGCCCATCCCCCCACCCTCTCCGGTCCTCCGGTCCTAGTCCCGCAGCCCGTTCCGCGCCCCCGCACCCACGCCCTACCGTCCCCGCATGACCGACACCGACACCGACACGGACACCGACACCACAGGCACCCTCGACGAAGCCCTTGAGCGGCTGCACGCCTCCGGGCCCGAGCGGCACGGGCGGCTCACCAATCACGCGCCGATGGCCGTCGAAGCGCTCGCCGCGCGCGGGCAGGCCGGTTCCGTCCACCGGTGGCTCGATCTCTACGCCCCGCGCCTCGAGGAGTTTCCCGCCCCCGTCGCCCCGATCACCGACGCCGACTGGCGCACCGCGCTCGGCGACCCGCGCCGGGCGGCCGACTGGATCACGTACTTCGGCCGGGAGACCGAGGCGCGACCCTGGCGCGACGTGCTCGCCGAGTGGTGGCCGCGCCTGCTTCCCGGCCTGTACGGGGGCGCCGCGCACCCGGTGATCAGGGTGGGCCACGCCGTGCGCACCCTGGAGGAGAGTGGCAGCAACGAGCCGCGCGTGGCCGAGCTCGCACACGGCCTCGGCTACTGGGCCGCCCGGCACCGCCCCGTCACCGGCATCGCCCCGCTGCCGGGCGCCCTGAGCGCGGCGGACGCCCTGGAAGCGGTGCCGCCCATCGCCGGGCGCACGGCGGGCAGCTTCCCGGAGCGGCTCGGGCGGGTCGAGGCCCTGCCGAGGTGGGGCGCCACCGTGGCCGACCCCGAAGAGGCACGGCGCAGGCTGACCGAGCTGGTGCGGGCCGCCACCCACCGGTACGCCACCCACGGTCACGGCGACGAGACGATGCTGGTGCACGCGGCGACCGCGCCCAACGCCGTGCTGCGCGCCCTCCCCGCGCTCCCCCGCACCCTGTGGGCGCCGAGCCTGCACGCCGCGTGGACCGCGTCGGCTGCGGTCACCGCCATGTACGCGCCGGACGAGCCGGTGGCGTACACCGCGCCCGGCACGTACACCGCAGAGGAGGTCTTCGAGCGGGCCCTCGCGCACGGCGACGAACACGTCATCAAGCTGACGGACACGGCGCTCGACGTCGGCGACGAACAGGCCCTGGCGGCGGCCCTGCGCGCGATCGAACTCAGCGAGCCCCTAGTCTGACGCCGGTCACTCCCACCCCGTCACCACCACCATCACCATCGCCATCGCCATCACCCGACACCATCACCCGAACTGCACCGACCTCTTCGCGAGCCCCATCCAGAACCCGTCGATCACGCTGCGCTGCCCGCCGAGATCCCCCGCGGCCTCGGCCGCGCCGAGCGTCACGAAGAGCGGTGCGAAGTGCTCGGTGCGCGGGTGGGCGAGTTGCCCGGCCGGTGACTTGTGCCCGAAGTCGAGCAGCGCGTCCACGTCGCCAGCCTCCAGGGCCTCGTACCCCCAGGCGTCGAACTCCGCCGACCAGGAGGGGATGCCGCCCTGCCGCAGCGCGGCGAGGTTGTGCGTGAAGAAGCCGCTGCCGACGATCAGCACGCCCTCGTCGCGCAGCGGCGCCAGCTTGCGGCCGATGTCCATGAGGCGGCGCGGGTCGAGGGTCGGCAGGGAGATCTGGAGGACGGGGATGTCGGCGTCCGGGTACATCTCCACGAGCGGCACGTACGCACCGTGGTCGAGGCCGCGGTCCGGCACGTCCTGCACGGGCGTGCCGGGCGCGTGCAGCAACGCCCGTACGGACGCGGCGAGTTCCGGGGCGCCGGGCGCCGCGTACGTCACCTGGTAGTAGTGCTCGGGGAAGCCCCAGAAGTCGTACACGAGGGGCAGCGTCCTGGTGGCGGAGAGCGCGAGCGGGGCCTCCTCCCAGTGGGCGGAGACCATGAGGATCGCCTTCGGGCGCGGCAGCCCCGCGGACCAGGCGGCCAGCTCGCCGGGCCAGACCGGGTCGTCGGCGAGCGGCGGGGCGCCGTGACTGAGATACAGGGCGGGCATGCGGGACATTCGCGCACCTCCGGACGGAACCAGGTATACGAATCCAGGTATACGGATCTAGATATACGGATCTAGATCCAGGTATAGGGACGACGGACACCCAATTACTTGAAACATCAAGCTCTAACTCCCATCGAGCGTACGTCTGGTTTGTTCAAAGTTCAAGGAACGACCTCGTACAGTGGTGTACATGGATACGGCAGCGACCCCTCCCCCGGCCGACGAACCGCGCTGGCTGGACGGCGATGAGCAGCGCGTCTGGCGCGCCTACCTCCAGGCGACCACGCTCCTCGACGACTACCTCGACCGCCAGTTGCAGCGCGACGCGGGCATGCCGCACATGTACTACGGCATATTGGTCCAGCTGTCCGACGCCCCCCGGCGGCGGCTGCGGATGACCGAGTTGGCCAAGACGATGAAGATCACCCGGTCCCGGCTCTCGCACGCGGTCGCCCGCCTGGAGAAGAGCGGCTGGGTGCGGCGCGAGGACTGCCCCTCCGACAAGCGCGGGCAGCTCGCGATCCTCACGGACGAGGGCTTCGAGGTGCTGCGCAGGACGGCTCCCGGCCATGTCACCGCCGTCCGCCAGGCCCTCTTCGACCGGCTTACCCCCGAACAGCAGAAGTCCCTCGGCGAGATCATGACGATCGTCGCCGAGGGACTTCAGCCGAAGGAGGCCGGGGCGGACCTTCCTTGGCTCCGCTAGACGCTCACCTCTAGACGCTCACCTGCGGAGGGGCGGTGCCCCTCAGCGGCATCAGTGCGCCAGCACCGGGACCTTCACCTCGTCCTCGACGCCGTCCTCCGAGGAGGCCGAGGCGTTGCCGCTCTGGGCGCCCGTGGTGATGAGCGTCGCCGCGAGCACCGCGGAGACCACCAGGATGCCGACCGACCACCAGATGGCGCTGATGTAGCCCTCGACCATGGCCTGGGCCTGGAGGAGCTTCGGGTTGGTCGCGCCCGCCGCGTGGTCCGTGAGGTACGCGGTCGTCGCCGAGGCGGCGATGGTGTTCAGGAGAGCCGTGCCGATGGCGCCGCCGACCTGCTGCGAGGTGTTGACCATCGCGGAGGCGACACCGGCGTCACGGGCCTCGACGCCGTGCGTGGCCAGCGACATGGCGGGCATGAACGCCGTACCCATGCCCAGACCCAGCATCAGCTGCCCGGGCAGGATCAGACCGGCGTACGAGCTGCCGATCTCCATCTGCGTCAGGAGCAGCATGCCGAGGGCGGCGAGCAGGAAGCCCGGAGCCATCAGCAGCCGCGGCGGGACGCGGGTCATGAGACGGGCGCCGATCTGCGTGGAGCCGATGATCATGCCGATCATCATCGGCAGGAAGGCGAAGCCGGTCTTGACCGGCGAGTAGCCCTTCACGACCTGCAGGTAGTAGGTGAGGAACAGGAACACGCCGAACAGGACGATGACGGCGAGACCGAGCGACAAGTAGACGCCGCCGCGGTTGCGCTCGGTCAGGACGCGCAGCGGCAGCAGCGGCGACTTGACCTTGGCCTCGGTGGCGACGAACGCGACGAGCAGCACGGCGGACGCGACGAACATCGCCACGGTCAGGCCGTCCGACCAGCCCGCGGACTCGGCGCGGGTGAAGCCGTAGACCAGCGCGACCAGACCGAGGGTGGACAGGACCACGCCGGGGATGTCGAGCGGCGAGCGGTTGCGGCCACCGGCCGGCTCACGGATGACGAAGTACGCGCCCAGGGCGGCGACGACCGCGAACGGGACGTTCACGTAGAAGGTCCAGCGCCAGTTCAGGTACTCGGTGAGGAAGCCGCCGAGGACCAGGCCGACGGCGCCGCCACCACCGGCGATCGCACCGTAGATGCCGAAGGCCTTGGCGCGCTCCTTGGCGTCGGTGAACATCACCGCGAGCAGCGAGAGGGCGGCGGGCGCGAGCAGCGCGCCGAAGGCGCCCTGCAGCGCGCGGGCGCCGAGCATCATGACCTCGCCGGTGGCGGCGCCACCGAGCGCGGAGGCCGCTGCGAAGCCGACCAGGCCGGTCACGAAGGTGCGCTTGCGGCCCCACAGGTCGGCGATGCGGCCACCGAAGAGCAGCAGTCCGCCGAAGGCGAGCGCGTAGGCCGTGATGACCCACTGGCGGTTGCCGTCGGATATGCCGAGGTCCTGCTGGGCGGAGGGCAGCGCGATGTTCACGATGGTCGCGTCGAGCACGACCATCAGCTGGGCGAGAGCGATGAAGACCAGCGCTCTCCAACGGTTGGTGTCAGGCCCCGAAGAGGGCTTGAGGGCAGTGTCAGACATAAGGGGTAGCCACCTAGCGGTACGGAGTGTGCAAGAGAACGGCCTGCAGAGGAACGCCCGGAATGCCAACCGGAGAAGACGAGGCCGGAGAAGACGAGGCCGGAGAAGACGAGGCCGGAGAAGATCAAGAGGAGCTCAGAGTTCAGAGCTCAGTGGGGATCCTGGCGGAGGTCCTCCAAAGTCGCCGCCTCCCCCGGGAGCTCGGACCGGGCGGGCGCCATCAGGCCGTCCAGGAAAAGCTGCAGATGACGGTGGATGAAGCTGTCCATGCTGGGGCAGGCCGCGCCCGGCAGCGGCCGGGTGAGCTGGGAGAGGGCGACCATCAGGTCTCCGACGGCGATGTCGGTGCGCAGTTGCCCGGCCGCGCGGGCCCGCTCCATGAGGCCTTCTATGGACAGTTCGAGCTGCTCGCGGGCGTCGAGCAGTTCGGGGTGGAAGGGGTCGAAGTCGGGCGACAGCATCGGGCACATGGCGCCGATCCGCTCCTCGACGGCGGCGTGCACGAAGGTGCGCAGCGCCCCGAACGCGGCGCCCTCGGCGGCGTCCGCCGTCGCGATGCCCTGCTCGGCGAGGGCCGCGACGCGCTCCATCACCGTGCGGACGACCTGGCGGACCAGTTCGCCGCGGTCGGCGAAGTGGCGGTAGACCGTGGCGTTGCCGACGCCGGCCCGGCGCGCGACCTCGTCGAGGGGTACGTCGGCTCCGTACTCCACGAACATCTCGCGTGCGGCGGTGACGATCCGCTCCCGGTTGCGCAGGGCGTCGGCCCGCGGGCGGGCGGCTCGGCGCTGCGGGGCGGTGGCGGTATCCACGGGTACTCCTCGGTTCATCTGTTCATCGAGAGGGCCTGAAACCCCCACATTCCGGAACTCGGCTCGGACGATCCGGGGACTCTCTCCCCGTTTCACTCGAACACCCTTCTAAACGGGGAGAGAGTCCCCGGATATTTCCAGCCCCTGAATCAATCTCATGTGACCTGAGTCACACCCCCCATCGGCGAGAAACCCACGATCGGTCGCACCCAGCGAGCGCACGCGCACCCCCCGGCACAGGGTGATCGGACAGGGTGCAGCCAGGACCGGCGGCTGCCGCGGAGCGGAGGGCCATGCATGCAGCAGCCGACCTGGATGCACATACGCCCTGCCCGCCGCAGCGTCGCCCTCGTCTCCGTCGCGGCACTCGCCCTCGCGGTCACCACGTCGGCGAGCACCGGACATCTGACGGCGGACTCGCGCAGCGCGGCAGGACCGGCGTCCCTGGCCCGGAGCTCCGCCCTCAGCCCCTGCATGATCAGCGGCACGATGGGCGTGCAGATGTCGGAGGGCATGCCCACACCGCCCGGCTACGCCCGCTCCACCGGCACCGTCCGAGCCCTGAACCTGATGATCGACTTCTCTGACGCCCCCGGCCAGGGCAGCGCCAAGGACCGCCTCGCGGAGTTCTTCCCGCAGACCACCGACTGGTTCAGGACCAGTTCGTACGGCCGTCTCGACTACCGTCCCGAGACCCCGCTCCCCGACTGGCTGCGGATGCCCAAGTCGTTCGCGGAGTACGGGATAGAACGCGGCGCCCCCTTCGACCCCGCCTATCGCACGCTGGTCAAGGACATCGTGTCGACCGCCGACCCGGACGTGGACTTCCGTGCGTACGACGTCGTGAACATCCTGATCACGCCGAACGCGGGCCCCTCCGCCCTCGACACCGTCCTGTCGGTGACCTTCGCGGGGAACCACGAGGCGCCGGTCGCGGACGGCGTCCCGGTCTCCAACGCATCCTTCGTCTACAGCCGCCAGGACGACGGCTCGGGCAGCTACCACGAGACCGGTTACCGGGTGCTCCCCCACGAGAACGGCCACGTCTTCGGCCTGCCCGACCTCTACACGCAGGAGGGCGGCGGCGCGGCCGGACACTGGGACATCATGAGCGAGGACTGGGGCGCCAACAACGACCTCCTGGCCTGGCACAAGTGGAAGCTGGGCTGGCTCGACGACGACCAGATCGGCTGCGCAGCGGATCCCGGCACGACCGAGCACGTCCTGTCACCGCTGGCGGGCTCCGGCGGCACGAAGCTGGCCTTCGCCCCGCTGACCGAGAAGACGGGGTACGCGATCGAGGTCCGCACCCAGGCGGGCAACGACGAGGCGGTGTGCAAGCCGGGCGTCCTGGTCTACCGGGTGGACGCGGACGTCGACACCGGCCACGGCCCGATAACGGTCTCCGACGCGGCGCCCGACAGCGGCGGCTGCACGCGCCGCCCCAACGTCCACGCGGAGCTGTCCGACGCCCCCTACGGCGCAGGCGAGACCTTCACCGACAGCAAGACGGGGGTACGGGTGACGGTGGCGGAAGTGACCGACGAGGGCAAGTATCGCGTGCAGATCACGCGGCCGTAGCGTCCCCGCCGGAGTGGGCCCCCGGCACGGTCTGGCGGACCTGCCGCAGGAACGCGGCGTTGCTCGGCGTCTTCTTGATCCGCTCGAGCAGCGTTTCCAGGGAGCCCTGCCCCTCCCTGCCGTGCAGGGCCCGTCGCAGTCCACGCAGGGCAGTCAACTCCGAACCAGGCACCAGCAGTTCCTCACGCCGGGTGCCGGAGGGGGTGACGTCGACGGCCGGGAAGACGCGCCGGTCGGCGAGGGAGCGGTCGAGTCGCAGCTCCATGTTGCCGGTGCTCTTCAGCTCCTCGAAGTAGTAGTCGTCGGCGCGCGATCCGGTCTCGACGAGCACGGTCGCGAGCATGGTCAGGGAACCGCCCTCCTCGGCGAGGCGCGCGGCCCCGAAGAGCCGCTTCGGCCCCTGCACGGCGGCGGCGTCGACACCGCCGCTGAGGGTGCGCCCGCTGCCGGTGGCGGCGTTGTTGAACGCGCGGCAGAGACGGGTGAGCGAGTCGAAGAGCATCACCACGTCCTTCCCGTCCTCGACCATGCGCTTGGCGCGCTCGACGGCGAGTTCGGCGAGGGCGATGTGTTCCTTGGCGGGCCGGTCGAAGGTCGAGGCGAGCACCTCGCCGCGGACCGAACGCCGCATGTCGGTGACCTCTTCGGGCCGCTCGTCGAGGAGGACGACCATGAGGTGGCACTCGGGGTGGTTCTGGGCGACGGCCGCGGCGATCTGCTGGAGCAACACGGTCTTGCCGGTCTTCGGCGGGGCGACGATCAGGCCGCGCTGTCCCTTGCCGACGGGCGCGACGAGGTCGACGAGCCGGGTGGCGGCGGGCCCGTCCGTGGTCTCCAGGCGGAGCCGTTCGCGGGGATGCAGCGGAGTGAGGTCCCCGAACCGGCGCCGCCCCCGCAGCTCCTCGACAGCCCGCCCGTTGACCCGCTCGGCCCCGGCGAGCACGCGGGGCCGCCCGCAGACGCCTTCGACGAAGTCCCCTGACCGCAGCCCGAGTTGACGGATGACGGCGCCAGGAACCTGCACATCGCGGGGCCCTGCCACCCCCTCACGCCCGCGCAGGAACCCACGCCCGTCGCGCCCGACATCGAGAACTCCCGTACAGGCATGCCCAGTTGTTCCGGTCTTCGTATCGATTTCAGTACTGGTGACAGTCATGGCGAGTTGATCCTTTCGCGGACACGCGGATACGTGAATACACGGGAGAGGCCCGACGGGGCGGCAACAACCACACCCCGCACGACGGGCGGAGAAGAGAACCACTGCGAGGCAGTGAGAGAAGAAAGAAGGGCCAGAGCGGCCCGACACACCCCGGCCAGAGAAAGCCAGGAGGAGAAGAGGGTCACAGCACGGGCGCCCGGAACGGGGCGTAACACACGTACTGCTTGCAAGGTAACACACGGACGACCGGACGCCCCAGACCTTTTTCCCGCCGGGGGGCGACCTCCATAGAGAGGACATACGTTAGGTTAGGCTTACCTAACGAGTTGGGGGAGGTCGCTCACACCATGCCAGAGCACATACCGAACGAGTCGCACGCCGAGGGCGAGTTCGCCGGGCGGACGGCTCTGGTGACCGGCGCGGGCCAGGGCATCGGTGCCGCCGTCGCCGCCATGCTCGCCGACCGGGGCGCCCATGTGGTCGCCACCGACCGTGACGCGCACGGCATCAACGAACTGGCCGCCGCGTCCAGGACGGCACCCGGCACGGTCACGCCCCGCGTCATGGACGTCACCGACGCCGACGCGGTCGCCTCCGTCATCGCCGGCATCGTCCGCGACCACGGCGCCCTCGACCTCCTCGTGAACGTGGCGGGCATTCTGCGCAGCTCCACCGTGGCCCAACTGACCGACGCCGACTGGGCCGACACGTTCGCCGTGAACGCCACGGGCGTCTTCCACACCTCGCGCGCCGCCGCCTCCCACATGACGGCGCGCGGCTCCGGCTGCATCATCACCGTCGGCTCCAACGCCGCCGGAATCTCCCGTACCGGCATGGCCGCGTACGCCGCGTCCAAAGCGGCGGCCGCGGCGTTCACCAAGTGCCTCGGCCTGGAGATCGCCCGCAGCGGCGTGCGCTGCAACGTCGTGGCGCCCGGCACCACGGACACGGCGATGCAACGCTCGCTCTGGCCCGACGACGCGGCGTCCGAGGCCCCGGCCGGAGTCCTCGACGGCGACCTGCGGACGTATCGCACAGGCATCCCGCTCGGCCGCATCGCCGACCCCCAGGACATCGCCGACGCGGTGCTGTTCCTCGCCTCGGACCGCGCCCGGCACATCACCCTGCAGGAGCTGTACGTGGACGGCGGCGCGACACTGCGCTGAACAGCGCGGCCCGCACCCGGGAACGCTCCGGAGGGGGTGTGGGGGTATGTGCGAACGGAGCACCGAGCACACTGTGCCGCCGTTGTCCGCACGGCGTGACGCAGGGATAGCGAGTACGCACATACCCCCGCGCCCCCGCCCCACAACACCCCGGCCACAGAGCCCCCGCACCCGCTGAACCAAACCACACCCCCACCCACCGTTCACGCGCCCCCACAGCACCCCCACGCACCCGCACCCGCACGCACCACACGCACGCACGCACCCGCACGCACCCGCACCCGCACCGCCTCCCGCCCAAACCCCACCTGAGAATTGGAGCCCCCGTGTCGACGGCACCCCAGGTAGCCACTCACGTCACGACGGCCGAGCAGGCCCACCCTGTCGTAGGAGCGGCCACCGCGCTCCTCGCCGCCTACACCCCCGGGGAACGGTTCCTGGCGACGCCCACCCGGACCCTGCTCACCGACGGCGTACACGCCGAAGTACCGCACGACGAGAGACCGTTGCCCGAGCGCGTGGCCACCACCCTGGCCGCCGCCCGCCGCGCCGGAATCAACGAGCCGTACGTCGTCGGCGCGGTCCCCTTCGACCACACGGCCCCCGCCGCACTGACCGTCCCCGAAACCCTGCGCACCGCGCCCCCGCTCGCCGCGGACCCCCTGATCGCGCTGCCCACCGAAACGCCGGACCCCGCGGGCTGGCAGCTGCGCCCGGTGCCCTCCCCCGAGGAGTACGGGGCCGGGGTGGCCGCCGCCGTGGACCGCATGTGGCGCGGCGACTTCAGCAAGGTCGTCCTCGCCCGCACCCTCGAACTCACCGCGCCCACCCCGCTGGACCTCCCCGCGATGCTCCAACGCCTGGCCCGCCGCGACCCCAACGGTTACACCTTCGCGCTGCCGACGACCCCGGGCCGCACCCTCATCGGCGCCAGCCCCGAACTGCTCGTCTCGCGCCGCGGCAACAAGGTCGTCGCGAACCCCCTCGCGGGCTCGACACCGCGCAGCGACGACCTCGCCGAGGACGTGCGCCGGGCCGCCGCCCTCCTGGAGTCGGCCAAGGACCTGCACGAACACTCCGTCGTGGTGGACGGCGTGCACCAGGCGCTCGCCACCTTCTGCACCGACCTGAGCGTCCCACCCCGCCCCACGCTCGTCCGCACAGCGGCCATGTGGCACCTGTCCACCACGGTGACCGGCACCCTCACCGACCCCGACGCGTCCGCCCTCGAACTGGCCTGCGCGCTGCACCCCACCCCCGCGGTCTGCGGCACGCCGACGGCGACCGCGCGCGAGGTGATCCGCGAGACGGAACCGTTCGACCGCGGCTTCTTCACGGGAGTGGTCGGCTGGGGCGACGCGAACGGCGACGGCGAGTGGGTCGTGACGATCCGCTGCGCCGAGGCCGAGGAGCGCGGTCTGCGGCTGTACGCGGGTGCGGGCGTGGTCGCCGCGTCGGACCCGGCGGCGGAGACGGCCGAGACGGGCGCGAAGTTCCGTACGTTCCTGAACGCGGTGGGAGTAGAGCTGTGAGCGCAGGCATCACACCGGAAGCACCCACCTGGCCGCAGGAGTTCGCGGACCGCTACCGCGCAGCGGGCTGGTGGCGGGGCGAGACGTTCGGCGGGATGCTGCGCGAGCGCGCGGCAGAGCACCCGGACCGCATAGCGATCGTGGACCCCGGCGGGCCGACATCGCGACGCTGGACATACGGCGAACTGGACCGCCGATCAGACCACTTGGCCGCGGGCCTGCTCGCGAGGGGCATCGGCAAGGGCGACAAGGTGGTCGTCCAACTGCCCAACGTCGCCGAGTTCTTCGAGACGGTCTTCGCCCTGTTCCGCATCGGCGCACTGCCGGTCTTCGCGCTGCCCGCGCACCGCGAGACGGAGATCCGCTACTTCTGCGAGTTCACCGAGGCGGTGGCGTACGTCATCCCGCAGGAGCTCGGCGGCTTCGACTACCGCGGCCTGGCGGCGAAGCTGATCGACGAAGTCCCCACGCTGAAGCACGTGTTCGTGGCGATCGGCGACGCGGGCCCGTTCGAGGCGCTGCCCGACGTGGCCACGGCCCCTACCCCTACCCCTACCCCAACCCCAACCCCTTCCCCGCCCGCCCCTTCCCCGCCCGCCCCGTCCGACCTGGCGTTCCTCCAGCTCTCCGGCGGCAGCACAGGCGTCCCGAAGCTGATCCCCCGCACCCACGACGACTACATCTACTCACTGCGCGGCTCGAACGAGCTCTGCGCGGTCGACGAGAACAGCGTCTACCTCGTGGCCCTCCCCGCGGCCCACAACTTCCCGCTCTCCTCGCCGGGTTCGCTCGGCGCGCTGTACGCGGGCGCCCGCGTCGTGCTCTGCCCGCAGCCCAGCCCCGAGACCGCCTTCCCCCTCATCGAGGCCGAGGGAGTCACCATCACCGGCCTGGTCCCGCCGCTCGCCCTGCTCTGGACGGAGGCGGCGCCGTCGACCGCGTACGACCTGAGCAGCCTGGAGGTGCTCCTGGTCGGCGGCGCAAAGTTCAGCGAGGAGGCGGCGCGCCGGGTGAAGCCCGCGCTGGATTGCACGCTGCAGCAGGTCTTCGGCATGGCGGAGGGCCTGGTCAACTACACGCGCCTGGACGACTCCGCGGAGACGATCGTCACCACGCAGGGCCGGCCGATCTCGCCGGACGACGAGATCCGTGTCGTCGACGACGAGGACAACGACCTGCCGGTAGGCGAGACGGGCCACCTGCTGACCCGCGGCCCGTACACGATCCGCGGCTACTGGAAGGCTCCCGAGCACAACGCCCGCTCCTTCACGGTGGACGGCTTCTACCGCACGGGCGATGTCGTCCGCCTCACCGAGACCGGCCACATCGTCGTCGAGGGCCGGGCGAAGGACCAGATCAACCGGGGCGGCGAGAAGATCGCGGCCGAGGAGGTGGAGAACCACATCCTCGCCCACCCGTCCGTGCACGACGCGAACGTGGTCGCCGAGCCCGACGCGTATCTGGGCGAGCGGACGTGCGCGTACGTGGTCCTGCGGGCGGGCACCGAGCCGCTGAAGCCGGCCGCCATCAGGAAGTTCGTGCGGGAGCGGGGCCTGGCGGCCTACAAGGTGCCGGACCGCGTCGAGTTCGTGGAGGTCTTCCCGCACACCGGGGTAGGCAAGATCTCCAAGAAGGACCTGCGAGCGGCCGCCCCACGGACGCCCGCGCCTGCCACTCCCTCCCCCTCTCCGGCCCCGTAAGCCCAACCCGAACGGAACGCCCGCCACCATGGCCCTCCCCGCCATCACCCCCTATCCGATGCCGTCGCGCGACGAGCTGCCGACCAACCGCGTCGACTGGAAGGTCGACCCGTCCCGCGCCGTGCTCCTCGTGCACGACCTGCAGAACTACTTCCTCTCGGCGTACGACCGGACGGCGTCACCCGTGCCGGAACTCCTCGCCCACGTAGCGGAGTTGAAGCGGTCGGCGGACCACCTCGGCGTCCCGGTCGTGCACACCGCGCAGCCCGGCGGCCAGACCCCCGCCGAGCGCGGGCTCCAGCAGGACTTCTGGGGTCCGGGCCTGCCCGACGACGCGCACGCGGCGGCGATCGCGGCGGAGATCGGCCCGGCGCCCGCCGACACGGTGCTCACGAAGTGGAAGTACAGCGGCTTCGTCCGCACCGACCTCCTGGAGCGGATGCGCGAACAGGGCCGCGACCAGCTGATCATCACCGGCGTCTACGCCCACATCGGCGTCCTGATGACGGCGTGCGACGCGTGGATGCAGGACATCCAGGCGTTCGTGGTCGCGGACGCGGTGGCGGACTTCTCGGCGGACGACCACGCGATGGCGCTGCGCTGGGCGGCGGGCAAGTGCGCGGTCGTCACGACGACGGGGGCGGTGTTCGCGCCGGAGGCGTAGGGGGCTGATCCCCGGACCGCCGTCCGGCACTCGCTTGGGCACCCGCTTGGGCACCCGCTTCGGCACTCGCTCCCGCACGCGCTTCGGCACCGTCGAGTGCGGCGGTCAGCGCGTTGAGCCGAGTACGGAGATCCCGCACCTCGCCGAGGGACAGCCCGGTGGACTCGGCGATGGCGCGGGGCACGCCCCGGGCCTTCTCGCGGAGGGCGATGCCTTCGTCGGTGAGCCGGACGGCCACGGACCGCTCGTCCTCCGGGCTCCGCCGCCGCTCCACGTACCCCGTCGCCTCAAGCCGCTTGAGCAGCGGCGAGAGCGTCCCGGAGTCGAGCCGCAGCCGCTCCCCGATCTTCTTGACGGGCAGCTCGTCATGCTCCCAGAGCACGAGCATCACCAGGTACTGGGGATAGGTCAGCCCCAGCTCCTTCAGCGCGGTGCGGTAGACGCCGTTGAAGGCGCGGGCAGCCGCGTGCAGCGAGAAGCAGATCTGCTCGTCGAGCCGGAGAAAGTCCTCGTCCCGTAGGTCGTCATCCATACTCCCAGCCTACAAGCCGCCATCACCACACCCAATTAAATTGTGCGCAACTAAGTTGCACACAACTAACTAGCGTGCTCTACTCGTAAGCAGACGCAGCCACCCGGCACCGAACGCGATGAACGGCATGGCCGGGATAGCCGGGATAGCCGGGATAGCCGGGATAGCCGGGACGAACGGAAAGAGGACCACCATGGACGCGCTGTACACCGCAGTAGCCACCGCCAACGGCCGCGAGGGCCGCGCCGTCAGCTCCGACGGCCAGATCGACCTGCGGCTCGGCCTCCCCACGGCCCTGGGCGGCAACGATCAGGGCACCAACCCCGAGCAGCTCTTCGCCGCCGGGTATGCGGCATGCTTCGCCAGCGCGATGAGCAACGTCGCGCGCCAGGAGAAGATCGACATCACGGACGTCTCAGTGACGGCC
This sequence comes from Streptomyces sp. NPDC046465, assembly GCF_040646035.1. Classification (NCBI taxonomy): domain Bacteria; kingdom Bacillati; phylum Actinomycetota; class Actinomycetes; order Kitasatosporales; family Streptomycetaceae; genus Streptomyces; species Streptomyces sp. NPDC046465. Next base: position 38,716 of record NZ_JBEYZK010000013.1, on the reverse strand, counting down.
GAGGTCAGCATCGGCAAGGACACCGACGGCGGGTTCGGTCTCGCCGTGGTGATGCGGGCCGAGCTCCCGGACCACCTGCAGGGCCCCGCGGGCGAGGACCTCCTGAACAAGACGCACGCCTTCTGCCCCTACTCCAAGGCGACCCGCGGCAACATCCCGGTGGAGCTGGTGATCGAGTAGGACCTACGCGCCCACGGCCGAGGTCGAGGCGGAGGCGGAGGCGGAGGTCGAGGTCGAGGTCGAGGCGGAGGCCGGGGCCACGCGCCAGACGCGGGCGAGCTCGGCCAGCGGCACACCGAGGACCTCACTGAGCCGGACGACGGTGCCGAACGCAGGCGTAGGCAGCCGACCGGTCTCGATCTTACGGAGCGTCTCGGGCGAGATATCCGCCGCGAGGGCCACGTCGACGGGGCTACGCCCGGCCCGGGCAGCACGCAGCGCGGCCCCGAGGCGTCGGCCCGCCTCGATCTGTTCGGGGGCGAGCGGGTGGCGAACCATGCGGACAGGGTAGGGGCGCCGTAGTTCGAGCGGCAACCACGCCGCCCAGGTTCTGGTATAACTTTACCGGTCAAACTATACCGGTAGCTTTATACCGGCCGAAGAATGCCGACCGGCCCCGCGGAAAACGAGGATCGCAGTGATCGAGCACAAGTCGCCCAAGGACATCGAGCGCATGCATGTGACCGGCCGCTTCGTCGGCCAGGTCCTTGAGGAGCTCGGCGACCTCGCCGCGGTCGGGGTCGACCTGATGGACCTGGAGCATCACGCCCGCCGCCGCATCAAGGAACGCGGCGCGGAGTCCTGCTACTGGGACTACGCGCCCTCGTTCGGCAAGGGCCCCTTCCGCAACGTGGTGTGCCTCTCGGTCAACGACGCGGTGCTGCACGGCCTGCCGCACAAGTACAAGCTGCGCGACGGCGATGTGCTGACCATGGACATGGCCGTGACCATCGACGGCTGGTCCGCGGACTCGGCCCACACCGTGATCGTCGGCACCCCGGACGCGGAGGACGTACGGCTGATCGAGGCCACGGAGGTCGCCCTGGAGGCCGCGATCAAGGTGGCCCTGCCGGGCAACCGGCTCGGCGACATCTCGGCGGCGATCGGCGCGGTGGCCGCGGAGTACGGCTACCCGGTCAACCTGGAGTTCGGCGGCCACGGCATCGGCCGCACGATGCACGAGGACCTGCACATCCCCAACGACGGCCGGCCCGGCCGCGGCTGGAAGCTGCGCCCCGGCCTGACGATCGCCATCGAGCCCTGGTTCGCCCGCGGCACGAACAAGATCATCTTCGACAAGGACGGCTGGACGATCCGCTCGGCCGACGGCTCCCGCACGGCCCACTCCGAACACACGGTCGCGATCACCGAGGACGCCCCCCTGGTCCTCACCCACCGCCCCCGCCACCTCGCCGCGACCGCCCCGACACCGCCCACGCCCTGAGCCCCACCTCCCGAGCCCCACCTAGGGCGGATCCCACGAAATCTCCACCCGCTACACTGTCGGCGGTGGCGCGGGCCGACCCACACCACCAGAACTGCCGGAAGCGCTCAACACGCTCTCCGACAGATCCCCGCCTTCGTAGCTCAGGGGATAGAGCACCGCTCTCCTAAAGCGGGTGTCGCAGGTTCGAATCCTGCCGGGGGCACCAGGTCAGAACGGCTAAGGCCCAGGTCACGGAGCAAGTCTCCGGTCTTGGGCCTTCGTTGTGTGCAGCCTGGCTACCGCCCCAAACGGTCTCACTACACCGCAACTACCGAAGATCATCGTCCAAATATCGCCCAACCGATCTCTGCGTTTCCGCAGATGGGCGCCGGGCTGCGGACGTCGCCGACGCAGACCGCCCCCGCACTGAAGCGCGCAGGGGGCGGCCCCAAGTGCCGGGTCCGCCACGAGGGGGGTACCAAGTTGGACGGTTCCGGCACGTTCAAGGTGGGGGGTGATCCATCTATGTGTAACAGGTCGTTCCGGTCCAGGGTATCGCCCTTTCGAGTGAACGTATGTTCTATTACCGACCGTACCTCTAGCCCTACGGCATATGCCAGAGCCGCAGGGCTAGCTGATCGTCGCCTGGTGAGGCGCACAGAGATGCTGGACAGAAGGGCGCGGGCGGGGTCCTGGGGCGCGCCGAAGATTTGCCGTCGTCTCACACCTGATCTCCCTGAGGCGGGAGTGTGTGCAGATGGCACTTGATTGCGTTCCGTTCACACGAGGTGTGTAGCGACGCCCGCGCCCCCCTGAAGGTCAGCCGGCGGGGGTGCCGCTACCCGGACACATCTCGCGACCGCCGCCGTGGGGTTGGTGGGGCGGCATGGGCTGTCCCGTCTCGACGCCGGAGTAGGTGCCGCACTGCTGGCACACGCCAAAGCACAGGCCGGGATCGAATCGGCGGGCGGGCTGGTGGTCACACATGATCAGTTCTCCCTCGGGTGGTGGGATGGTGCTGATTGGTGTGGTGCACTCCGCCGCTCGGCCAGAGGCCTGCGGGGAGGGTCAAATCTTGCGGATAAACGTCTTCTCGCCGTTGTGCCAGACGATCGTCACGCCCTGCTGAGTTTCGCCTTCACGGGGCGACCAGGCGTCGAGAGACGCAATCTCAGGAGACTCAGCCGCGCTGACCACGCCAGCCAGCCAGGCATCCGGCGTGCCTGTCACCGGGGCGGCCACGACCGGCGCCGGCGTTGCCTGAATGTCCGCTGTAGGGGTGCCGTGCTTCGCACCCTCGGCGAGCTGGCCGTACACCTGCCACCGCACCTCGCGCCCGGCGACGGTGACGGCCAGGCCGTACGGATATGCGGTTTCCCCTGCCTCGGCGAGGGTCTGCACACGCTGGACATCGGGCGAGTTCTTCAGCAGGTCGACAGCAAAATCTTGGAACGCGGCGGGGCGCATTTGTGATCATTCCTCTCGTGGCGGCTCAGCCATCCTATGAGCGGGCGCCGACAGATCACGGGCTACTGCCCTCGCCGCTCGCAGTGCAGGACTCTCCGCGTGTAGGACATGCTGACACCGGCAGGGGCACTCCGTTTCACAGCCGACGAGGAGGTTCCCCTCCTCGACGATCAGTGACGTGCCGCCGTCGCAGACATGCAGTTCCACCACGTCCGCGGTGAGGAGCTGCTGCAGGCACGGTCCGCACGGCACGAGGGTGGAGCCTGCGGGCTGGTCGCCTTCCGTGATGCTCATGGGGTCTTCTCCACTTCTCCACTCAGTGGCTGGTGACGGCCCGCCCCGTGGCCGGCGTGGGGCGAGCCGTCCTTCCCGACTCCGCAGCGCTCCCGACGAGGTCGCGGGCCGAGGTTCAGGGGGTGCGGCGTACATAGGTGGGCCGCTTCAGGCACGTCTCGTGCAGCGAGACGCTGCGGCCGCCGGCCGACATGGAGACCTTCACGACCGTCACCACCGTCTGACCGCAGGTGATCGGCTCGTCGCAGCGCCAGCAGAACCGCGGGCCCTCACTCATCGCTGGCCGCATGCTCGGCGGTGCGGTGGAGGACGAGCCGGGTCTCTCGAAGCGCCCGCCGGATCCGTGTCGCCTGCGTGCAGTCCTCCTCGGCCCTGCAGGTGGCGCACTCCACGGTGTGCAGGAGGAGGATCTCGTAGACCTCCTGCTCGTGCTGCACCAGCTCGGACCTCTCCATGAGGCTCACCGGTGCCCCCTGGAGCGCGCGCTGCGGGCGATGTGGACGAGCGCGGCGACGGACGGCACCGGGCACAGGTCGCCGACGATGCGGGGCCGCACTGCCCAGTGCAGGCCGGTCGGGCCGCGGAGGTCGGAGGCGGGGATGCTGAGGAAGTGCCCGGTGCCCAGCATCGGGGCTTCGTCGGGGTACGCCCATCGCGCCGTCGGGTACTTCTCGACCAGCGCGTAGTACGTGTTCTGCGGGGCATTGTGGATGACCGGGCCGCAGAGCAGCTCGGCCAGCGTCCGGGCCACCACGTCGAGGTCGTCGGTGCCGACGCCCGCGTACACGATGGGCGCGGGCAGGCACACCGAGTTGAACCTCTTGCCGAGCGGCAGCAGGGCGCTACCGCGCTCCTGCCACTCTCGGTGGGCTTGTTGTGGCTCTTGCTGGGCACGCGCGAGCCAGTCGAAGGCCGCCGGGGTGCCTCTTGGAGTGGTCATAAGGGACGCCTCACAGTCGCGGTGATGTGCCTCACATCGGTGACCGTAGGCAGCCCGTGCTCAGCTCGCCCGAGCTGACAGTTCGGGTGGACCACAGGCTCGTCAGCTACACCAAGCCCATCCGCTGCGCGAGTTGCTCGGCCTGCCGCGCGTGCATAGCTCGCGCCCGGCGAATCACCGTGAGCACCAGCTGCCGCGCGAGCGGCGTGCGAGCCAAATCCTCCGGGGCGACGACCTCCAAGCCGAGGAGGGCCAGCAAAACGGCAGCGTCATCCCGGCGCTGGCTGTGACAGGCGGCCACCTCCAGCCCGAAGGTGAACTCACGCTCGATCGAGGGCAACCCACTGATGTCGATGGCGTCCGCAGTGTGCAGAGCCTCGCCGGTCTCGCCCGCCTCCATCTCGATGGACAGGGCGTGAAGCGCGATGTTCGTCGGTCCGAACACCGTCCAACCGATGTTGCTGACGTCGGGCACCGCGCGGGCCGCGGGCGCCGCATACTCGACCAATCGATCACGCGCCTCCCACCACCGGCGCCGACGTGACGCCCCAAGCACAGCCACCAATTGGAGAGCGCCGGCCATCGCGGTTCGCTCGACATCCGGCATCTGCGCGGTGGCAACGTCCTCAGCAGCCCGCAGCGCGAGTTCCTCAGCCTCGGCAGGCTGGCCAGCTGCGAGCAGGACGTGCCCCAAGTTCCACTGAGCGGCGGCGATACGTAGTGGATCGTCAGCGTCTTCAGCGGCGCGCATCGCCCGGTCCGCCGCGATAGTGGCAAGGTCGACGCGGCCGGTACGACGCAGGTACGAGCGGAGCAGGCAGTACAGGTCGGCGGCCGCACGAAGCGTGCTTCGGCGCTCTCCGGGATCGGTGCCGCCCCGAGCTGCCCGCGCGGCGTGCTCGACATCGGCGACCAGTTGGGGCAGTGCCTCGGCCGCCTGAGTGAATCGGTCGCCAGCGGTCTGCCAGGACTGCCAGGCGGCTTCCACCCTGTCTCTCAGCTCGGCAGCTGCGACGGGCGCCGAACTGAGGGCGGGCCCATAGCCGAGCAGAGCTCGGGCGACCGCCGACTCCGCAGAGTCCGTCGGCTCTTCGTCCTCTGGTGGTCGGTCCGACAACAGTGCCGCAGTGGGCACTCCCAGCTCCTGCGCGAGGGCATACAAGATGGACAGCGAAGGCACCTTGAGACCGCGCTCGATCTGGGACAGGTAGTCGGGAGAGATCCCCACCAGCCCAGCAACCGCATCTTGTCGGCGGCCTCCGCGGTAGTGCTTGATCCGGTCCCCGATCGGGAGGTCTGCTGCAACCATGCGCCCGCTCCTCGCTCTGTTCTCTGAGCGTAGGGTGCCCGCAAGGTGGGGACACGGGAATGCACCGAGAGAGGGGGCACCGTGGCGAAGCTGGTGCTGTGGGACATCGACCACACGCTCATGTCCATGCGTGGGCTCGGCGGCGAGCTGTGGGCCGTCGCGTTTGAGGAGGTGACGGGTGTGCCGCTGCGTGAGCAGGCGTCTGTGACCGGGTCGACGGAGCGTGTGATTCTGCGGGAGACGGCGAAGTTGCACGACATCCCCTTCAGCGATGAGCTGTTCGCGCGTTTCGCTGACGCGCTCGGCGCCGTCCACCTGCGGCGGGCTGCCGAAGTACGCGAACGCGGTCATGCGCTGCCCGGCGCCGCCACGGTCCTGGCAGCGCTCGACGCGCGCGGGGTCCGGCAGTCCGTGGTGACCGGCAACGTTCGCACGGTCGCCGAGGTGAAGTTGGCGACGTTCGGCCTCGACACGCACCTCCGCCTCGACGACGGCGCGTACGGGGAGGACGGCGAGGAGCGGCCTGAGCTACTGCGCGCCGCGTTGGCCCGCGCGGGCATCTTGACGGAGGACGCCGTGTTCCTCGGGGACACCCCTGCCGATGTGGCGGGCGGGCACGGCGCTGGTGTGCGGGTTGTAGCGGTCGCCACGGGCAAGACGTCTCAAGCCGAGTTGCAAGAAGCTGGCGCCGAGGCCGTCCTCGACGGACTCGCCGACACAGAGCAGGCCATGGCCGCGATCGGGATATGACGAAAGAGCCCCCTCCCGCCCGAAGGCGGAAGGGGGAATCTCCGGCATTCGCTCCGCATAACGGCACAGGCTTCGCCATGGTGGAACTCCGCACCAGCATGAGAAGGGGCACCCATGTGGACGACGGAGCAGTTCGGAGCCGCACATGAGGGGTACGTGGGCGCCGTACTCGACGATGACACCGAGCCGGAGCCCGCCTACCTAGACCCTGGCAGCGGCGCCAACTTCCACAAGACTCGCGAGTGGTGGGCATACAGCGGCATTCTGAACCGTCCGCGAGCCACGCGGGCCCGCGCCGCCTGCTCCTGTGGATGGCGAGGAGCGACCGGGTGCGCTATCACCTGGGAGAACGTTGACGACTTCGACGCCGTGTTCCCTTCGCCTGAGCCGCGCGCCGACTGGTCCCAACACATCGCCGACGTAGAAGCCCACACGGTCCCACTGCCCGTAGAACTCACCGCGCTTATCCATCAGCTCGAGGCATCACTGGCACGCCTCTCCGACGAGGCGCCCCTCGCCGCTATCAAGGCCGTAGACGTACTGGAGAGGCTGACCAAGCGAGTCACACGCGAAGCCGCATTCAACGCGGAGGCGGACGGCCTTTCGGACGAGGACCTCGGCCAAGCGCTCGGCGTGCCCCCTGCGGATGGGAAGGCGCACCTCCACGGATATCGCCTCCGACGGTAACAACAGGGCATGACGAAAGGCCCCCTCCGGCCCGAAGGCGAGAGGGGGCCTGTGCCCATACGAAATAGTGACTTGGCGGGCCTCCGTGTCTCTCAGTCATGCTTGAAGGCGCGGTACATGAGGAACACAACAGCCGTCCCTCCATCCTGACTCGGGCCAGACCACCAGTCATCGGCCAGCGCGTCGACAAGAAGCAGGCCACGCCCGTGAGCCTCCGTGGTCTCGGGCGAGCGCAGGCGGACGTGGGCGGGACAGCCGGGATTGTGTACGTCCACGCGCAGCGTTTCGCCCAAGCGGTACCAGCGCACGCGCACCTTCCAGGGCTCGTCCGCTTCCCCGTAGAGGATGGCGTTAGTGACCAACTCCGAGACCATCAGCTCGCAGTCATCGATGGAGCAGCCGAGTTCGTGCGGCTCGGTGAACTTCCTGAACCAGCGGCGAGCCCGCCCGACCGACTCCGGGAGGGGATGGAGGACCATCCCGCCGAGTGGCTGGAGTAGGGCGTCGTCGCCGGAGTTGCCGTCGGTGCGCGTCATTGCGCTTCCCCTTCCGGTAAGTGGCTAAGGCCACTTACCGGATAGTGGCATCGGCCACTTTGGACGGCAAGGTTTCTGGAGAATCTCCACCCTCCGCTCACCCCAACGGGTAACCCTGCTCGAACGCCCAGCGCCCCGGCGGATAGACGGCCTCCGCGAACTCCAGCGGACGATCCTGCAGGTCGTAGACGACATGACGAACTACCAATACAGCAGCGGGCAGTTCGAGCCCGAGCTCGTCACCCTCCTCCGAGGTGGCCAGCCGGGCGCAGACACGGTCTTCGCCATAGCTGCCGCGCCGACCGGTGGCTTCCTCGACGTACGAAACCGTTCCCTCCCGGATCCGCTCGGGCTCCAGGAGCCGGGGCGCCCTGCGGCCCACCTCGGCCGGGAACCAGGACGTGGATACCTCGACAGGCCCGTCTGCCGAGTTGGTCACGCGTCGGCGCTGAACAGCCGCACGGACCGCGCCCAGTTCGAGCGCTTCGACCACATGGTCGGGTGCCTCGGCGTATCCGGCCGACGCGATGACCGCGTACTCCCCCGGCCCGTAGATCCGCCCGGTCTGCCGCGCCCGCCCATAGCGCTCACGCGCCCGCCGGTGCACCTGCTGATCACGTACATACGTCCCCGAACCCTGCCGCTTCTCGACAAGCCCCTGATGCCGCAGCGCCTCCAGGGCGCGGGCGCTGGTGGGCCGGGACACGTTCCAGTCGGCGGCCAACTGCCGCTCGGAAGGCACTTCCTCGCCTGCCTGGAGATCCCCACGCAGAATCTGATCGCGCAGGTACTGGGCGATCTGCAGGTACTTGGGCAAGGCTTCAGCGATCTCGGGCACGCGACATTCCCTTCACCGACTGGCTAATACCAGCAGCCACTATAGGTGTGCACGGAAAGAGCGCACCCCTACCCTGTACTCGTGAAACGGCTCATGGTGGCGGCCGGAGGCGGCGGCGACGCGGTAGCGGCGGCGATGCTGCACGCCGCCCTGTACGGGGACGACGAGCCGGCGCTGATCCTGACGTACTCCTGGGACCGCCTGATCATCGACCCGGTCCCGGGCCCGCGCTCCCCCGCCGACTTCCTCGGCCTGCGCCAACTCACTCCCCACGTCTGGGCAGTCCCCGGCACCGCGACGCTGAAGCCACCGCACGCGGCGACACTCCCCCGCCTCGCGGCCGAACTCCCCCACACCTTCGCCCTGATCGACCCGTACGGCGGCGCAAGGGGCATCACCCGCCAACTCAACGACCTGATCGCCCACTTCACCCCGGAGACAATCGACCTCCTGGACGTCGGCGGGGACATCCTGGCCCACGGCGACGAACCCACCCTGCGCAGCCCCCTGGCCGACGCCCTCACCCTGGCGGCCTGCGCCCGAGCCGAGGCACCCATACGGCTCCTCGTGGCGGGCCCCGGCCTCGACGGCGAGCTCCCCGCAGACGTCCTCCGCCCACGCCTCGGCCCCCTGATCACCACCTTCACGCCCGAGCACGCCCAATCCATCACCCCCGTACTCACCTGGCACCCCTCCGAAGCGACGGCCCTCCTCACCGCCACAGCCCTGGGCGCCCGAGGCCTCTGCGAGATCCGCGACGCCGGACTCCAGGTCCCTCTCACCGCCGAAGGCCCCACCGTCCACCAGGTCGACCTGGCAGCCGCGTTCACTGCCAACCGCCTCGCCCGGGCCATCACCGCCACGACCACGCTCGACGAAGCAGAGGAAGTCTGCCGCACCGTCTACGGCACCTCCGAGATCGACTACGAACGCGCCAAGGCACGAGGGCTGCTCCAGCAGCAGCGAGGCCGTACCGCCCCGCACGATCTCCTGACCCAGATCAAGGACTTCGAAGAGGCCGCCACCACACGGGGATCCACACACACAACCGTCCGCCACCTCGCCGAGGCCCTGGGCCTCACTAGCGAGGCACTCCCACACCTCACCCGCCTCAACGCCGCGCACACCGGCCATCTCCCGGCATCTGTGTGGAAGCTTCACCACAGGTGAGTTGCGGGAAGCGCAGGCAGGGCCAAGGCGGCCCTGACCTCCTTGGAGCCCAACACCAGGGGGTACCGCTCTAGCGGGAGGGCCGATAGGCACCCCGCCTGGAAGGCAGAACGGGCAAGGCATTCGCTGCTCGCGTCGACCAGCGAAGGGCTGGCAGGCCATCATCGCCGACCTAAGTGACGGAACTTCCCTGCCTCGTCAGAATCACCTACCCAGACGGCAACTAGTCCGACTACCCATAGCCCGAGATGGTGTTACGGGTTTCTCTAGCTCATCGAGACTGCACTCCCGTCTGCGCAGACGGCTGTGCCCCACGAAGCCCCGGGCCCCGATAAGCGCCCGGGGCATCCTCTGTTCAGATGGGCTCCGCACCGAGATCGACCCTCATGCCAGTACGCAGGTTCCGTAAAGCCTCGTGGTAGGCATCGCGCGCTTCGAGGTACGGCTCACTATTGAACAATGCACCACTCTCAATCCGGGTCCGCAGAGTCCTCAGCGACTTGTAGGCGTCTTCAGCAAGGTCGACTAGTGCAGCGGATGCAGAGAGTTGAATCTGAAACCGCAGCTCGTACGCTCCTGAGGAGAGAAAGATCTCCCGGGCCCTATCAACTCGCTCGTCTGGAAAGAGAGTCGGAGCATGGGCCACTTCGCGTAGACCGTTGCGCACCTTAGACAATGCAGCCAGGTACTGCGTGTAGATCTCACGGCGGAGGGCTGTCTTGCGGTTCACCTCCTCGCGAGCTAGATCACTTTGGCGATCTTCGCGATCACGGCGCCATCGCAGTCGATCCGCAAGCAGGGTCGATCCGGAGCCGATGACGCCACCGAGGGCCGCACTAGCGAGAGGAAGCCAATCCATGACGTCAGCGTAGGAGGACCGTTGCAACTTCCGGCACCTGGAGCAGCACAGGCTCCCCCTCGGTGAGTTACAACTTTCTCTACCGGTTCAAGCACCTGGATAGGGCCGAGGCCAATCGGCGAGCACTCGACGAACCGACATAGGGCAAGGACATGCCTCCGGCGGGGGCGCTCTGACTCTGGGATGGAGGGGGCGCCGTACGCGACTGCAGGCACACCGCGGCGAGCGTGGGGAGCTCCCAGTTCCATGCCCTCGTGTGGGAGCCCGCTCTCCACGCGCTGATCTGCTCACCGTCTGTCCTGATGAGTCAGCTCGACAGGCTCGCGGGAACCATCGGGATGGACACGGTGCACCTCGGCATCATCCCGCTCTCCGCCTCGCTGAAGGTCCCGGCGGCCAATGGGTTCTGGGTCTTGGACGATCGGCTCGTCATCGCCGAAGACTGGCACGCGGAACTGTGGCTCGACGATGACGACAACGTGGCCACGTACCTCCGTGTCTGGCACACACTCAAGGAATCCGCCGTGTACGGGGCAGCCGCCCAAACCGTCATCACCCGTGCTCAGCGATCCGTTCGCCCATGAGGGGCTCAGTCACGCGTACTCATGAGTCAGCCGCACCCCTCGGGAGACAGCGGGACTCCTCAGCGTCGGCGATCCCTCTCGTCACTCTTCTTACGACTCCTCCCGGCCTTACTGGGCTTGGCCGCATTTGGGGGTGTCTGGGGTGGGGAGTGACCCGCGATGGTGGGGCGCAGGCCGGTGGCGTTCGTCGTCGGTCCAGACGGAACGAGAGGAACTGACCATGCCCTCGATCCAACTTCCGCCCGGCGTCTACACCTTCGACGCCCACATCATCGGATCCCTCGCCCGCGTGACGTCGGGGCAGGAGCGACTCGACCATGGTGTCCCCGTCACCACCGCCGCGTTCCAGGAGCCGTTCTTCCAGGAGTGGGAGGTTCTTCCCGAGGGGCCCGGGTACCGGATCCACCTCGCCGACCAGGAGGAACTGCATCTGGTGACCGCCGAGGACCGGCTCTGGGTCAGCGACTCCGGGCAGCCCTCGATATGGACGTTCGAGAAGACCCTGGGCGGGATCCACATTCTGTCGGAGAAGGGCCTGAGGTGGCGTTCCAGGTACCTCGGCGGGCAGGTCGACGTGACGACCCCCGAGGTCCTTCCCAACCAGATCTGGACCGTGCGCCGGGTGCGCGACACCGACTGAGCACCGAGGAGTGCTGAAGGGCACCTTGAAGCACTGAGGCCTGGTCGGACGCTTCCGACCAGGCCTCTTCCGGTTCACTCGACGGGGGCGTCCGGCGACGACGCGTCCGTTCGTTTGGCAAGGCCCGCCGCGAGTGCGGACCGCACCTCGGGGGGCAGGTCTCCGCCCTGGCCCCACGCCACGATGAGGTCGGCGACGGAGCGCAGTTTGGTGTTGGTGTGCTGGGACACCTCTTGCAGGACGTCCCACCCCTGCTCGGGGGAGATGCGCCCCAGGGCGACGACGACGCCGATCGCCTGGTCGACCGTGGCGTGCGACACCACGGCCCGTTTCAACTGGCCAACTTGCTCCACGAGGTGCGCGACGGTCTTCGCTGACTGCTCGACATGCTCAGGCTCATTCAAATCGACTCTCCGGTGCGGGGTCTGGGGACCGGTACGCGGTTAGCGTATGGGCGCCATCCTGCCGGATATCCACTCGACCAGCGCAAAGCCCCCCGCCTCCGCATGAGTGCGGGCGGGTGGTGAGCGGGCGGAGGTGTCGCGGGTCACTCGTGTGGGTGGATCAGTCAGGATCGGTCAGGATCGGTCGTACTGGGGAAATGGCGTGGCGTACCGGGCGGGACAAGGGGATTCCGGCCCTGTGGGCCATGGCGTCCGTTCGGATGATTTGAGGCCCAGGGCGATTGCTCGCCCGTCGAATTCGGGGAAGCCCGTGGTGTCCCTTCACCCCTCTCAGAGAGGCCCCACATGCGTATCCGCACTGTCTTCGCAGCCGCCGCAATCGCCGCCCTCACCGTCCTGGGCGGCGCGGGTGCCGCCTCCGCCGACGACTTCGACGGCCACGGCGGCGACATCCTCACCCACATCTCCGAGACCTCCGTTGCCGCCTTCGGCGACATGGACCTGGACTGATCGTTCCCAGCGTCTCGGCGTCGGCACCCAGCTGATGTGGAACTGCGTGTGCCCCCTCTCCCGAACGAGGAGAGGGGGCACACGCACGTGCCGAGGCCCGGGGGTCAGGCGCGGATCCGGACCCCGTAGCGCGTCCGCATGCGGTGCAGTTCCCACAGGGCCACCGCCGTGACCGAGACCGGGCCGCCGAGGACCGCGCACCACTGTGCCGCCGGGGGGCCGTGCGGCAGGCCGCCTTCGAGCGCGACGCTGCAGAGCGTCAGTTCCCAGACGAGTACGACGGTGAGCACGGCCGGGAGCGCGGCGTGCACCGTGGACGTGTTGAAGGCGTAGCGGGCCGCGTAGGCCGAGGCGAACAGCATGAACGGCAGGAGCCAGATGAGGCCGAGCAGGAGGGCGAGCGCCACCAGGCCGTTCAGGAGCACGCCGTAGTTCTGCTTCAGGAGCAGGGCGCTGCCCGCCAGTACGAGGCCCACGCCGACGAGGATCCCGACGTACCAGCCCACGGCCTTGAGCGGCGCGCGCAGGCGGGAGCGGAGCTCGGACCGGTGCTCGGCGGGTACGTAACGGATGAAACCGAGGACGACCAGCGGGCCGGTGAAGATCAGCAGCAACGGGGCGAGGATCAGTTTCACGACACCGTCATTGGCTACACCGCTCCAGCCCTCGTCCGCCCCGTAGGTGTAGATCAGGTAGAGCGTCGCCGCCGCACCCGCGAGCGCGCGCCACAGCTGGACCCGGGACACGAGGCGGTCCGCTACGTGGCCCGCGCCCGGCCGGTTGAAGATCGCCTCTGCACGGCGGCGGGCGGAGCGGAGCACCGGGATGAGCGGCGACACGAAGAGGAAGCCGAGACCGGAACGTCGGCGCCGGGCGGGTCGCGGCTGAGGGTACGGAGACGGGCCCCGGTACGGATTCGTCGGGGGGTACGGCGCCGCTGGGGGCGGGATGTACGGGTGTGGAGTGCCGCCGCCCTGTGGTGGGGTGTGTGGGGTGTGTGGGGTGTTCTGCGGGCCCCGGCCCTGGTGTCCCCCGTGTGTCACTGTTCGTTCTCCCTCGTCCGTCTGCATGTCTGAACCGGCTCTGAACCGGTTCTGAGCGGGCGCAGTTTACTGGCCTGAATCCGACGGACGTCACCTCCGCGCAGAGCCCGTCGGGAACGCGACCCGTGCGAGGGGCAGTTACCCGGTCACGGGTGCGGGTGTCGGTGCGGCGTGAGGGAAGGGGTTGACGCGTGGACATGGGGATTCCTGGGCCCGAGCCGCAGGACGACGGTGGGGTCGGGGCCATCGGGGCGGCCGGCGGGCTGCACCTCTACCAGTTGTGGCTCCATGCGGAGTACGGGCCCGTCGTGCGGTTCCAGTTGCCGGGAGCGGGCACCGCCGTGTCCATCGCCGATCCCGTGCTCCTTGAGGCCACCGCCCGGCTCGACGAGCGGCCCGCGGCGTTGTTCGACTTCCTCTCGCCGCTGTGCGAGGCCGGGAACCTGCAGGTCATCGGCGCCGAGGAGCACGCGCCCTGGCGCCGCGTGCTGTTGGAGGTGTTCGCCGGGCGGCCTTCGCACGAGCGGCACTTCGGGGAGTTCGTCGCGTTGGTGGAGGGGCTCGCGGACCGTTGGGGCGCGCTGGGCGACGGTGCGGCCGTCGGTCTGCAGAAGGAGCTGACGTCGCTGTCGCTGCGGATGATCTGTGCGTACGCGCTGGGCGGCGACGACCTGAGCGGTAGCGGTAGCCGTAACGGTAGCCGTGGCCGTAACGACCCGAGCGTCGTCGATCCGGACGGGGTCATCGCCGCGTTCGAGACCGTGCTCACCGAGTCCCTGGGGCAGCGGTACCAGGTGCCGGGGGATCAGGAGGCCCGTGCGAAACGGGTCGAGGGCGCGCTCGGGTATCTGCGCGCCACCGTCGACCGCGTCCTCACCGCCCGGCGGGGCCCCGCCCGGCAGGGCCCCGCCCGGCAGAGCCCCGCACGTCAGGAGGGCGCGCACCGCGACAGGAGCGACCTCGTCGGCGCCCTCGCCGACGCAGGCATGTCCCCCGCCCGTATCCGCGACACCGTCATGGTGACGATGCTCGCCGCCCACCACACCACCGGCGTCGCCGTCTCCTGGACCCTGCATCTGCTCGGGCGCCACCCCGAGGTCGCCGAGCGCGTCACCGAGGAGCTGGACCGGGTCCTCGGCGAGCGTGCCGTGCCCGACTACGCCGACCTGCGGCGCCTCACGTATCTGGAGATGGTCCTGAAGGAGTCGATGCGGCTCCGTCCCCCGGGGCCCTACGGCGCCCGGGAGACGACCGAACCGCTCGTCGTGGGGGCGTACGAGGTTCCGGCCGGGACCACCGTCTTCTACCCCTTCTGGGCGGTCCACATGAACCCTGCTTACTGGCCGGAGCCCGAGCGGTTCCTGCCCGAGCGGTTCACCCCGGACGCGGTGGCGGAGCGGCCGCGCCTTGCCCACATCCCCTTCGGGATCGGGCCGCGCAGCTGCGAGGGCGCCCAGTTGGCCATGGTCGAGGCCGAGCTCGCCCTGGCCGTCCTGCTGAAGCGGTTCCGCTTCCGGCCCGTGCCGGGGCACGAGGTGGCGCCCGTCGAACGGTTCGTGCTGTGGGCCGAGGACGACATCCGCATGACCCTGAGCCCGCGGGACGCACCTGTTTTCAGCCGATCCGCTCGCCGTACACGCGGTCGACCGTCATCGTCATGAGCACCCGGCGGTCGGCCACCATCGCCGACCTGTACTCGTCCCAGTCCGGGTGCTCCCCGGCCGCCGTCCGGTAGTAGCGCACCAGCGCCTCGACCTCGGGGCCGTGGGGGTCGGTGCCCGGTCCTGTGAGGGTGGCCGTGCCCTCGACGGTGGCCCAGGAGCGGCCGTCGGGGGAAGTGACCTCCAGCGTGGCCCGCGGGTCCCTGCGCAGGTTCACCGTCTTGGCGCGGCCCTCCGTCATCGAGACGTGCAGGACGCCCGCGTCCCGGTCGTAGAAGGGCATGACGGGAGAGAGCTGCGGGCGGCCGTCCGCCTTGATCGTGGCGAGGACGCCGAGCCTGCTCTCCGCGAGGAGCTCGTAGGGGTCGTACGGCTGCGGGGTGGCGTTCACGGGCGGGCCTCCGGGGGCGTTGCGGATCGGTGGGGACGTATGAGGAACACGTACGAGAAGCACGCACTAACAGCGCGTACTAGCAGCACGCACTAGCAGCACATACGAGAAGCGCGAACGCACCCGACCCATTCCCCGCAACGGCAAATACCGATCGCCTAACGGCAGTTGATGTCATCGGGCTATCACGAAATGGCATCGGTACGAACACGCCCCGCGCTCCCGATACTCGTCCCGACCGGAGGCCGCACCCGCAGGCCACCTGTCCCGGGACCCCGGACACGCCCGCGTACCGGTCCGTCCCGGCCACCCCCATGGCCCGTCCTCGGGCCATCCCGGAAGGGACACACCCCCATGAACAGATCCAGGACCAGCCTCGCCGCCACCCTCGGCGCCGCCGCACTCGTGGCCTCTCTTGCCGCCGCCCCCACGGCGTTCGCCGCACCGGCGCCCGCCGTGGAGTCCGTGCAGCCCGCGGCCGCGACCAGCACGTCGGCGTACACGGGCGGCGACGAGGCCGGGAACCGGGAGTTCTTCGCGGCCGTCATGAAGTCGGCCCTGAAGAAGCAGGCGGAGAAGCCCGGCATCCAGGTCGTCACCGTCACCTACAACACCAGCCGGGCGCCCAGCTTCCGCAGCCAGATATCCCAGAGCACGCAGATCTGGAACTCCTCGGTCAGTAACGTGAAGCTGCAGGAGACCAGCTCGACCGGTAACTTCCAGTACCGCGAGGGCAATGACTCGCGCGGCTCGTACGCCTCGACCGACGGGCACGGCCGCGGCTACATCTTCCTGGACTACCGGCAGAACCAGCAGTACAACTCCACGCGGGTGACGGCCCACGAGACGGGTCACGTGCTCGGTCTGCCCGACCACTACTCGGGCCCGTGCAGTGAGCTGATGTCCGGTGGCGGGCCCGGCACGTCCTGCACCAACGCGTACCCGAACGCCCAGGAGCGCTCGCGGGTCAACCAGCTCTGGGCCAACGGCCTGGCCACCCTCAAGGAAAAGGGCGAGCTGACGAAGGTCCGCTGACGAAGGTCCGCTGACCCGGCCGGCCCACCGAACCTCCCCTCGGCGGGCTGTTACGTACCGCAAACAGCCTCCGGGCCAACCCGGCCGCGTACGGCGCACTCTCCTCCGGCATGGGGACACATGCTCAGGAGAACAAGTCGCGCCGACGCGGCCGACGGCGGCTCGTGGACTACCCGCGCACCGGCAGGAGCGGCATCCGCCGCTGGCTCCCGTCGTGGCGCCAGCTCCTCGGCACGGCGGGGCTCTTCGTCACCGCCGTCGCCGTGCTCTTCATCTGCGTGTACGTCAGCGTGGACATCCCGGACGAGAACGAGGCGGCCCGCCGCGAGGCCAACGTCTATTACTGGTCCGACGGCACCCAGATGGTCAGCACCGGCGAGGTCAACCGGCAGAACGTGGAGCTCGACCAGATCGCCCCGTCCGCCGTGCACGCGGTGATCGCCGCCGAGAACGAGACGTTCTACCGGGACTCCGGGGTCTCCCCCAAGGGTCTGGCCCGCGCCGGGGTCAACATGGTCCGCGGGCAGGAGACGCAGGGCGGCTCCACCATCACGCAGCAGTATGTGAAGAACACCTACCTCTCGCAGGACCAGACGGTCACGCGGAAGGTCAAGGAGTTCGTCATCGCGCTGAAGCTGGACCGCAAGAAGAGCAAGGACGAGATCCTCAAGGGCTACCTCAACACCAGCTGGTTCGGGCGCGGCGCCAACGGCATCGAGGCCGCCGCCCACGCCTACTACGGCATCCCCGCGAAGAAGCTGAACCCCAGCCAGGGCGCGCTGCTCGCCGCCATGCTCAAGGGCGCCGACCTGTACGACCCGGCGGTCGGCGCGGCCAACCACGAGCGGGCGCGGGAACGCTGGGAGTGGATCCTGGACCGGCAGGTCGGGGTCGGCCTGATGACGAAGAAGGAGCGGGCGAAGTACCGGACCTTCCCCGAACCGCGCAGACAGTCGCGCTCCACCAGCCTCGGCGGCCAGACCGGCTATCTCGTCGACATCGCCAACCGCTACCTCAAGCAGCGCACCGGCCTCACCGACAGGGAGCTCGCCCGCGGCGGCTACGAGATCCACACCACCTTCGACAAGGGCAAGGTGCGCGGTCTGGAGCGCGCCGTGCGGCGCGTCCTCGCCCGCGACACCGACCCGGAGAAGCGCGCGGCCGACCGGCACGTGCAGGTCGGCGCCGCCTCCGTGCGGCCCTCCGACGGGGCGCTCGTGGCGCTGTACGGCGGGCCCGACGCCACCGAGCACTTCACCAACAACGCCGACACCTCCGGCGTCCCCGCGGGCTCGGCCTTCAAGCCGTTCGTGCTGGCCTCGGCGTTGCAGCACGGGATGGCGGTACGGGATGTCCCGGCCACCGAGGCCCACCTCGCGCGAGCGCCCGATCTGGGGCCGAGCATCCTGGCCGACAGCTACTACGCGACCGACGGCACCCTGCGCCCCGCCGACGGCGCCGCCGACGCCGACCACCCGACGCTCCGCCGGGCCCTGGCCTCCGGCGGCAACGCGACGTACGTACGCCTCGGCACGGACGTCGGCCGGGACAAGGTCCGCCGCACGGCCGTCGACGCCGGGATGCTGCGACGGAGCATGGCCCGCCTGGAGCCGACCTTCTCCATCGGCACGTCGACGCCCAGCGCGATCCGGATGGCCACCGCGTACGGGACCTTCGCGGCCGACGGAATCCGGCACGACCCCTACTCGGTGACCAAGGCCCTCAGGGACGGCGAGCGCCTGCCGGGACTGACCCCGCCCTCGGCCAGCCGCGCCCTTGACCCGCAGGTGGCCCGGCAGGTCACCGACGCCCTGCGCGAGGTCGGCAAGGACCTGGGCACGGACGTGTCGGCGGGCCGCACCGGCGACCAGGACCGCCTCAAGTCGGCCTGGTTCACGGGCTTCACGAAGGACCTGTCGACGGCGGTGACCCTGTTCCGCCTGGACCCCGACAACCCGCAGCTGCTCCCGATGTCGGGGGTGGGCGGAAGGAAGTCCCAGCGCGGAAACGTGCTCCCGCCCCGGATCTGGCAGGAGTACGCGGCGGGCTCACGGAGCTGACCGTTGACCTTGCCCCCGTTGACCTTGACCTTGCCCCCGTTGACCTTGCCCCTGTTGACCTTGCCCCTGGGGCAGACCCCACCCTCTCCGTCATCGGGCCGACCGGCCCGATGACGGAGGATGACCCCGTGAACGTGGCACCACGACGACCGGCGCGGGCCGGCGACGATCTGACGTCCAACGGCGACGACCTGCTGTCCATCGGCGAGTTCGCCGCCCGCGCGCGGCTCTCCCCGAAGGCGCTGCGGCTGTACGACCGGCTCGGTCTGCTGACGCCCGCGCACGTCGACGAGGTCAGCGGGTACCGCTACTACCGTCCCGGCCAGATCGAGCGCGCCCGCACGGTCGCGCTGCTGCGCCGCCTCGACATGCCGCTCGCGGCGATCGCCGAGGTCGTGGAGTTGGACGGGGAGCGGGCGGCGCGCTCGCTCGACGGCTACTGGGCCGGGGTCGAGGAGCGCTTCGCCGAGCAGCGGACGCTCGCGCGCTACCTCCGTGGACGACTGTCGGGAAGGAATGCCGAGTTGTACGCGACGTTCGAAGTGCGAACCGTGGACGTGCCGGAGCAGTACGTCATCAGCGAGACCAGGCACGTGCGCGGCGGGGAGCTGTCCGCCTGGATCGGTGCCTCCGCCGAACGCCTGGAACGGGCCGCCGAGGAGTGCGGGGGCATCGCCGCCCCGCCCTTCGTCGTCTACCACGCCGAGGTGACCGAGGAGAGCGACGGGCCCGCCGAGTCCTGTGTGCCGGTCGTGGACGTGGGGGCCGCCCGCGCGTGGGCGGCGCGGCAGGGCCGGGGGTCGGACGTCCGGGTCCGGGTGGAGCCCGCGCACCGGCTCGCCTACACCCGGATCACCAAGGCGCAGGTCTCCTATCCGCAGATCATCGCGGCGTTCGACGCGGTGGAGGCATGGGTCGCCGGGCAGGGGCTCGCCCTGGCCGGGCCGTGCCGTGAGGTGTACTTCGCGGACTGGACGCGGACGGGGCCCGATGACCAGGTGTGCGACGTGGCGTTCCCGGTCGTGCAGGTGTTCCCCGGCGGGTAGCCGGGCGTACCCCCTCCGCGTGCAGCGCAGGCGCCTTTGGCCTCCTCCGCACCTATTCTGAGGAAACATGGAGGGGGATGCGGGCGCTGCGGACGGGGGCATCAACTCTCCGATGGACCATTCGAGTTGGCGGGTGCGGCTGCGGCGGTGGGCGGCCTCGGGGAGCGGTGACGTCCTGGGCGCCGGGGTGCTGTTCGGCACCGACCGTGTCCTCACCTGCGCCCATGTGATCCGCGACCCGGCCACCGGCCTGCGCCCCGACCGCGTACAGGTCGAGTTCCCGCTGCTCCAGGGCCTGCAGCGCACCCCGCACCGCACCGCGACCGTAGAGGCCGGACACTGGGTGCCCGCCTTCGGCAAGGCGCAGGGCGACCTCGCGGTGCTCGTCCTTGACGGCCCCGCGCCGCTGCCCTCCCCCATCACGCTGCACCGCACGCTCGACTACCGGGGAGCCACGGTCCTCATAGACGGCTTCCCCGCGCACCGGTCGGGCGGCCAGTGGCTCACCGGCGCCTGCCGGGGGCCCGGCGGCGAGGGTGACGAGCGGGTGCAGATCGACCTCACGGGGGCGGGGGCGGGGGCGGGCGCGGAGGCGGGGGCCGCGGGGCGGCTGCGGGGCGGGTTCAGCGGGGCGGGCGTACGGGAGGAGGGCACGGACCGGCTCCTCGGCATCCTGGCGCAGGCCGACGAGCGGGGCGAGCGCGGCTACATGATCCCGGCGGCCACCGTCGCCAAGTACTTCCGGCACTTCGCCGAGCGGCACGTGACCGGGCCGCACGCCATCCCCGGCCACCGCGTCGTCTCGGCGGACGCGGCCCGCACGGCCCGCCCGCACGGCTTGCAGCGCACCGTCACCCGCTGGCTGAACGGCGAGGCCGACGCGTGGGACGCCGAGGTCCTCTTCATCGCCGAGGACGACGACCGGGCACGCCAGGCCCTGTACGTCGTCCTGAACATGGCCGACCGCGAACAGTCGCCCCAGCTGGCCGTACGACCGGTCGAGTTCCCGGCGGGCGGCGACTCGCTGCTGTCCCGTGCCGGGATCGCGCCGCAGGTCGGCAGCATCGCCCTCGCCCTCGACCTGGAGGGCGCCGCGCTCGACGACCCCGGGCGGCCCGAGCTGCGCGAGGCCCTCGCGGTCCTGCGGCACGAACTGCGCCACGGGCGCGCGGCGCGCGGGCACACCACCCCACGGCGGCGCCCCGCCGTCGCCGTCCTCTACGCCGACCGGTCCCCCACCGACCCGGCCACCTCCGCCCGCCTCCTCGGTGAACTCGCCGACTCCGGCGCCCGGTTGCTGCTCGTGGTGCGCTCAAGCACCCACGGCTTCACCTACGCCCTCGCGGAGCGGCTGCTGCCCGCCGAGCGCGCCGCGCAGTGGCTGCAGCGGATCGGCACCCGCGTCGACGTCCTCGCCGACACCGAACGGAACGCCCGGCGCCTCTTCCACCGCGTGGAGCCGCACGTCGTCGACCCGCCGGTCGCCACCGCGTACGCGGCACGGGCCGCGCTGTGGACCGTACAGCTCAGCAACGAACTGCCGCCCTCGGCCGGGCGCGGCGGACCGCGTCTCCTGGAGAAGCTCTCGTACGCCGAACAGGCCGTGGAAACCTATCTGTTGCGGGCCGAGCGCGCCGAGAGCGGGCTGCGCGATGTGCTCGACGAGCACCTTCGGCTGCGCGGCCTTCTCCGCGACCACCTGGCCCGGCTCGCCCGGCGCGGCCTCGCCGAACACCCCGACGCGGTCGGCCCGTACCGCGAGGCGCAGCGGCTCCTGATGGCGGGGCCCTGCCCGCTGGCCGACGCCGAGCGGGCGGTCGCGGCGTTCACGCGGGTGGTGCGGCGCCTGGCGGACGGGGACGCGGGTAGGGATACGGATACGGATGCAGGTGCGGATGCGGGTGCCGATACCGGCGGTGACGCGTGATGGCCGTCAAGACCTGTCCTCAGCCCGGGTGTTCGGGCACCGTGACGCCCACCGGGTACTGCCTGGCCAGCGGCGAGCGCATCGATCCGTACACCGGGCTGCACTCCGCCGCGGACCGCCCGGAGAGCGACATCGACACCGGCCCCGGCTCTCAAGAGCGAGAGCCGGAATCCTCCCAGAACTGGATCGTCGAGCCGGGCTTCACCACCGGGCCCCCGCCGCGCCCCGCCCGCGTCGACCTGCCGTCCGAGCACCCCGACCCCACCGTCCTGCCCGAGATCACCCTCCTGGACCGCGCGGACAGCGGCGGGCCCGGTCCGCACGCCCCGGACGCCCCGGACGCCCCGGACGCCCCGAGCGGCCTTCCGCTGCCGCCCGGCACGCTGCTCGCGGGGCAGTACCGCCTGGTGCGGCCGCTCGGCTACGGCGGGATGGGCGAGGTCTGCCTCGCGCACGACACGAAGGTCGACGACCGGGCGGTCGCCGTGAAGATGCTGCACGCGGAGCTCGCCGCGGACTCGTACAGCCTCCTCAAAGGCGAGCGCAAAGAGCTCGTCGAGCTGAACCACGACGGCTTCATCCGGGTGTTCAACTACGGGCACCACTCCGGCGTCGGGGACTTCCTCGTCCTCCAGTACGTCGACGGGCTCAACCTCGAAGAGGTCAGGGACCGCGCGCACGCCCGCCCCGAGGAGTTCGGCCGCGAACGCTTCCTGGAGTTCGTGCTCGCGTACGGCGTGCGGATCCTGGCCGCGCTCGCGCATCTGCACGCCCCCGAGCGCGGCAAGGTGTACGGCGACCTGAAGCCGCCGAACGTCATGCACGACGGCTCCACCACCAAGCTCGTCGACGTCGGCAGCGTGCGCCGCGCGGGCGCGCCCGGACTCACCACCGCCCCCTTCCGCGCGCCCAGCGTCGGCGAGCGCGGCGAATCCGCCCCGCAGGACGACCTGTTCAGCCTCGGCGAGACGCTCCGCACCCTGTGCGGCATCGGCGCGACCCGGCACGATCTGGCGGACCTGGCGGCGCTCGCCCCGCTGGACGACGCCGCCGCCGACCACCGCGGGCTCGGCCTCGTCTCCCTCGCCAGGGTTCTGCGCCGCGCCACCCGCACCGGGCGCGCGGGCCGCTTCGCCACGGCCAGGGAGATGGACGAGCAGCTCCGCGGCGTCTTCCGCGAACTGCGTTCGCTGCGGACCGGGGCGGAGACCTTCGAACCCTCGCCGCTCTTTCTACAGTCCGCGCACGCCCTGGACGGCGGCCTCGGCGCGGCCCCCGAGGTGTCACGCTGGGCGGCGGCACCGCTCTCGCCGCCGGGCCACCCCGCGCCCGACCCGCCCGAGGTGGCCCGGCGCCTTCCGGTGCCGCGCCCCGACCCGGACGACGACCACCACGGCGAGCTCAGCAGGCTCAGCGACGACGACCCTGAGGCGCTGCTCCAGCACACCGGCGACTGGCGGGACTCCCCCGAGGTGCACCTGCTGCGGTGCAGGCTGCGGCTGCGGACGGCGCCGCGCACGGACCGCGGGCCGCTCACCGACGCCGAGACCGCGCTCGCCCTGGCCGAGGACGCCATAGGTCCCGCCCACGCCCCGTACGACTGGCGGCTCGACTGGCACCGGGGGCTGCTCGCGCTGGCCCGCTCGCGGGTGGCGGAGGCCCGCGGCCACTTCGACCGGGTCTACGGCGCGATCCCCGGTGAGTACGCGCCCAAGCTGGCCCTCGGTTACTGCGCGGAGCGGCTCGGCCGGCGGCACGAGGCCCTGACGTTCTACGAGGCGGTACGGCTGCGCAACCCCTCGCTGGGCAGCGCCGCGTTCGGCGCCGTCCGGGCGCGGCTCGCGCTGGGCGGCCCCGACGCCCTCACCGCCGCCATCGCCGCCCTCGACGCGGTGCCCCAGCACTCCCGGCACCGCACCGCCGCCCGTACCGCGGCGGTGCGCATCCGCGTCGACCACGCGCGGGACGCGGCCGGTCTGGGCGCGGCGGTGCGCGCGCTTGCCCAGCTCTTCTCCGCGCACGGCCTGACCGACGAACAGTCCCGCGTACGGATGAAGGCGGAGGTGTGGGGCGCGGCGCACCGCCTGCTCGACGCGGGCGAGAGCAGTGGCGAGGGGGGAGGCGAAAGCCGTGGCGGGGGCATGAGCGCCGCCGAGCTGCGGGCCGTCGCCGCGCACGCCGACCCGGTACTCGAATTCCCGGCGCACGAGCGGGGGTTGCGCACCGACCTGGCCGGGTTCTACCGGGGCCTGGCCCACCAGGCGGCCCGCGACGCCCCGGCCGCGGCCGACGACACCGGCACCCCCCTCGCCGAGCTCCTCCTCGACCGCGCCTACGCGGTACGCCCCTTCGGACTCCGGCACTCCCGACTCGGCAAGGACACCCCATGGCTGGGCAAGAAGATCAGGAACCGGCCGCCTCGGTCGCCCTCGAAGTGAGCCAGGTCGTCGAGCTGCCCCGGCCCCGCTCGCCGGGCGCGGCGGAAGCGGCCCGGATGTACGCCGTCCTCACGGTGACCGTGCGCAGACCCGGCGCCGCGCCCGCGCCGCCCGAGGCCACCGTGCGCCCCCGGCTCGCCGAGGTCCTGCTCATCGACCACTCCTCGTCGATGGTGATGCCGCCGAGCCGGCTCGCCGCCGCCCGCGCCGCCGCCGTGAGCGCGCTGGCCCGCATCCCGGACGGCTCGCTGTTCGCCCTGGTCGCCGGGGGCGACAGGACCGCCATGATCTATCCGAGGCGGCCCGGTCTCGCCGTCGCGCACGCCGAGTCCCGGGCCGCGGCGGAGGCCGCCCTGCACGACTGCACGCCGGGCGGCGGCACCGCGATGGGCACCTGGCTGGAGCGGGCAAGGCACCTCTTCCACGACCTGCCCGCCGCCGGTGCGGGCGGCTACGTACGCCACGCGCTGCTGCTCACCGACGGCAAGAACGAGCCCGGTTACGAGACGCGCGCCGAGCTGCGGGAGCGCGTCGAGCGGTGCGCGGGCGCCTTCGCCTGCGACGTCGTAGGGATCGGGGACGCCTGGGAGACCGAGGAACTCCTGCTGATCGGCGGCGCGTTGGGCGGCCGCACCCGCGCCGTCGCCGACCTGACCCGGCTGCCGGAGGAGCTGGCCGCGCTCACCGGGCGGGCCGCCGACCGCGACGTCACCGGCCTGCGGCTGCGCCTCTACCACCGGGCCGGGGTGCGCCCGTACTCCTTCGAGCAGGTCCATCCGACGCGGTCCGCGCTCAGCCCCGACCACGTCGACCTGTCCGGCGTGTCCACGGGCGCGGGCGGCCCCGTCGAGGAGTACGGGCTCGGCCCGTGCGGTGCGGAGACCCGCGCCTACCTGCTCTGCGTCGGCGCGCCCTACGACCCGGCGCAGCTCGGCAAGGAACTCCTGCTCACCGAGGTCGAGCTCGACACGGACGGCCCGCCGACGGTTGAACTCCCGCCCGCGCAGCCCGTGTTGATGCGCTGGACCGACGACGCCGACCTCTACAGCCGCCTCGACCCCCAGGTCACCCACTACCGGCACGAGGAAGAGCTGCACCGCACCTTCGAGGAGGCCTGCGCCGAGCTGAAGCACGGCAGGCGCCCGGCGGCCGAGACGCTGCTCGGCACGGCCTGGCGGCTCGCCGTCGAAGCGGGCGACACCGCCATGCAGGAGCATCTGCGGCGCCTCGTGCGCGTCCGCGACTCAGGCCGGGGCGCGGTCGAACTCCGCGACCGCATCGACAGGTTCGATGTGGAGGCGGCCCGCATCCAGTCGAGCACGACCGTCCTGCCCGGCGCCTCCCCGCCCCCACCCCCGGGCGGCACTCCGTGACGGGCCGCCGCCACACCGCACGGCAGAACGCCCGACAGACCGTCCGACAGACCGCCCGGCTGATCGCCTCCGGCGTGCTGCGCGGCCTGCTCCGGCACGCCTGGCCCGTGCCGCTCACCGAACAGCCGCGCAACCGCGCCTACTTGCGCGAGCGGCTCGTCGCCCTGCCGCTGCTCACCGTCGTCGCGGCCGCCACGTTCGGCTGGGCATACGCCGGGATCCGCGACGACTCGGCGGCCCTGCGCGACAGCTTCACGCCCGCGCTCGTCGGCCTCGCCGAGGCCGAGACGTCCCTGCGCATCGCCGATCGCGAGGCCGAGGACAGCCTGGCCGCCGGGGAGGCGGTCCAGCTCAGCGGCCTGAGCAAGCGGTACAGCACCCGCACCACACGGGCCGTGCAGCGCCTCAACCAGGTGGCCCGCAGCGGCGCCCTGACCACCGTCGAACGCCAGGAGCTCGACGTGGTCTCCGGGCTCGTCGTCGACTACGGCACGTGGATCGCCTTCGCGCAGAACAACGTCGCCGACCCCGCGCTGCGCGCCGCCGGGCTCTCCTACGCCCGCAGCATGCTCTGCTCGGCCCCCGCGACCGCCGGGCGGGCCGACCCGGACGGCTACCCGTCCTGCCGACCGGGCACAGGGTCCGACGCGACCGCCGTCGTCGACCGCATCGCCACCCTGGAGGACCACCTGCGCGCCAGGCTCGCGGACCGCGCCGCGCTCGGCGGCCCGGTGATCGCCGCGGCCGTGCTCGCCGCCCTCGCCCTCGGCCTGCTCGCGTGCGGCCTGTGGCGCACCCAGCTCTTCCTCCACCACCGCCTGCACCTGTACGTCAGCGTCCCGCTCCTGGTGGCCGCGGTGCCGCTGCTCGCCGTGCCGTTCCTGGCCACCGACGCCGTCCTCGCCCACCGCGCACAGCAGCGGGTGGTGTCCATCGCGGGTGACCTGGCCGACCGGACGTCACCGGCGATCGAGTCGGCCGCCGACGACCGCCCCTTCGGCCGCCCGGACCCGCTGCTCATCGCCTCCCTCGACGCCCGCGCGCACCACGACCTGGCCGCGGGCCGCCTCTCCTCCCTCGACGGGGCCGCGCCGATGGTGACGCCCGTCGGCCTCGCCTGCGCCGCACTCACGGGCGTCACGCTCTACGCCTACCGCCGCGAGTACGTCCTCATCTCCCGCCCGGGAGCCGCCACGTGAAGCGGCCGTGGCGCCCTGTTCTCCGTGGCGCCTTCCGTGCCTTCCTCGCGGCCTGTCTGCTGGCCGTCACCGGCGCCTGCGGGGGCGGCGAGCGGCCCGAGACGCTCGTCGTCCTCGGTCCCTGGACGGGCCCCGAGGGCGAGGCCTTCGAGAAGATGCTGCACCGTCTCGACGACGGCACCGGGAAGGCGTACACCTACCAGGGCACCCGCTCCCTGCGCGAGACGCTGGGCGCGCAGCTGGAGGCGGGCGACCCGCCGGACGTGGCCATCCTCAACAGCATCGGCGAACTCACCGAGTACGCCCGCGCGGGCCGCCTCACCCCGCTCGACCGCGCCGCCACCGCCCGCGCCTACCCGCCCTGGTCCCTGCCCCTCGCCGTGGACGGCCTGCGCCGCACCTACTGGGTGCCGCTGAAGGTCGACCTCAAGAGCCTGGTGTGGAGCAGGGAGGGGCGGTCGGCGGCGGCGCCCGCGTGGTGCGTGGGCCTCGCCTCGCAGGCCACCTCCGGCTGGCCCGGCACCGACTGGGTGGAGGACATCCTGCTGCACCAGGCGGGCCCCGCCGCGTACACGCAGTGGGCCACCGGGCACCTCAGCTGGCACGATCCACGCGTCCGCAGGGCGTGGACGACCTGGGCGAAGCTCCTCGGCGACCGCTCCAAGGCGTCGGTCGACCAGTCGCTGACCACGCGTTACGAGGGCACGCCCGACCCGGCGAAGGGCGGCGGCCCGCGCGGCCTCCTCGACTCCCTGACGCCCCGCTGCACGCACGAGCACCAGAGCGCCTTCATCCGCTACCTGTACGCGGACGACCGGGTCCGCGTCGACCCTGCGGCGGGCTTCCTGGACGGCAGGACCGCCTACGACGGTGCCTACGAAGTGGCGGGCGACATGGCCGCGGTGTTCACCCGCGAGCCCGCCGCGCGGGCCCTCGTCGACCGGCTCTCGGGCGAGCGGGCCCGCAGGCTCTGGCGGGCCGGGGCGAGGACGGAGCTGCGGCCGCTGTTCCCCGACGCGACCGACCCCCAGCCCACCGACCCCACGGGCCGCCGCATCGCCGGGATACTCACGACCGACGCGCGGACGCTGTGCTTCGACGCCTCGGACGTGATGCCGCCGGGCCTGCGCGACGCCTTCCACCGGGCCGTCCTGCACTACTTCAGGGACCCGTCCGACGGGCGGCTCGACGCGCTCCTCGACCAGCTCGACACCGTGCGCGCGGAGGCCGCGGCGGACGCGGGCCCCGGGCACCTGCCCACGTCCGGGATCTGCGCGCCGCCGGGCGGCTGACAGGCCCCGTCGACAGGCCCTGTCAGTGCCGCATCTCCTCCGGGCAGGCCGTGCCGCGGGGCAGCTGGTAGGGCGAGCCGAGCCGGTAGGCGCCCGCCTTCGGCGCGAGCAGTTCGACCCACTCGTCGCCGTTGTGGTCCTCCTCGGCCTCAAGGAGGCAGCCGTTCACGTTGGAGTACTCGCGGGGCTGCCGGTCGTCGTGCTCGCGCCGCTGCTTGGACGCGTCGGTCTCCTTGGGCCGCTCGACGCCCTTGCCCTTGGCGTCGACGATGCTCAGCCACGGCGAGTACGGGATCCGGATCAGGACGCGGCCGGGCTCCTTCACGCGCAGGGTCATCTCGCCCTGCTCGGCGCGCTCCACGACGGCGTGCGGCCCGGCGAGCGCGATCGGGTCGGTGACCTCGTACAGCTTCCAGTTGGAGTCGACCCACACCTGCTTCAGATACGGCAGGCCGTCCGAGATGAGCTGCGTCTCGCGCTTGCCGCCGTCGCCGTCGGGCTCGCCCTTGGGGACGGCCACGTAGTGCACGGCCCAGCGCTGCAGCCACTCGTGGTAGTTCGCCGAGTTGAGGGTGTCGTCGTAGAAGAGCGGGTTGCGCTCCATGTCGGCCTGCCGGTTCCAGCCCCGGGCGAGCTGTACGTACGCGGGGAGCGCGGACGCCTCGCGGTGGCTGCGGGCCGGCACCACCTCGACGCGGCCCTTGGCGGCGCCCCGCTCCTTCAGCTCGTGCACCAGCGGCGCGACCTCACGCGTCCAGGAGGCGTCCGACGACGTGTGCACGATGTCGTCGACGGCCTTGTAGCCGACCCAGCCGACGAAGCCGGTGAACGCCACGACGATCACGTACCACTTGCGGGACTTCGGCACGGTGAAGGGGAGCGCGGCGAGCAGCGCGACGCCCGCGAAGGACATCGCGAGGCGCGAGATGTTGGAGCCGATCTGCGAGTTGATCAGCCAGACGCCGAGCACGAACGCCCCGTACACGGCCGTCGTGATCCGTACGGTCTTCCACTCCCGCGGCACGGCGTAGTAGACGAGGACGGCGAAGAGCAGCGGCAGCGACGCCGAGCCGAACGACATCGGCTGCGTGCCGGAGAACGGGAAGAGCCACGCGGAGAGACCCACGACGATGGCGGGCGCGATGCCGAGCGCGTAGGCGCCCGGGTAGCGCTTGCTGAGGAACAGCGCGACGGCGACGAGGCCGACGAAGAGCCCGGCCACCGGGCTGCCCATCGTCGCGAGCGCCGCGAACGGCGCCGCGACCAGCGCCTTCGCCCACCGCTTGTAGCGCCAGCGGTAGGGCCAGCAGAAGACGGCGGCGACCGCCATGAGCGCGAACATCTGACCGAGGCCGTACGTCACGCGCCCCGACACCGCGTTGCACAGCAGCGCGAAGACGCCCGCGACGGTGGGCCAGAGCAGCCGATGCACCGCACGGCTGCGCATCAGGATCAGCGTGAGCAGCGAGGCGGAGACGGTCCCCGCGATCATCATCGTGGTCCGCACGCCGAGCACGGACATCAGATACGGCGAGATGACGCTGTACGACACCGGGTGCATGCCGCCGTACCAGCCGAGGTTGTACGCGGAGGCGGGGTGCCGTCCGACGAACTCGGCCCAGGCGTCCTGCGCCGCGAGGTCGCCGCCGCTGTTGGCGAAGACGAGGAACCAGACGACGTGCAGGACGGCGGCGACCGCCGTCGTGATCGTCACCGGGTGGCGGAGGAAGCGCCGCGAGCGCGAGGGGACGGGTCCGTCCTCGGATCCGCGGCGCTGGCCCGGCAGCTGTATTCGCGTACCGCTACGGCGGCCTTCGCCCGTGTCAGGCGCGGCGGCGTCGTGATCGGCGCGCGTCGGCTCCGCTGTGGCCACTGGAGGTTCTCCCCGTGTCGTCCGTGTTTCCGGAGTACCCCGGGTCCGTGCCGACGAGAGCTCGTCCCGGAACACTCGTTTTCCGCCCCGGCGTACTACCCCCCGAGTTTGTGACGCTAGCACGCGGGCACGGGAGGAGACCCGGGGTGGGGCCTCCTCCCGTGGGGGTCCGACGGGACTTCCGACACAGGCCTCGGGTCAGCCGACGCGGGTCAGCTTGGCGCCGAGGCCCGGTTCGGCCAGGTCCTTCTGGAGCGCGATGGGCACCTCGACGGCGTCGCCCTTGCCCTTGCCGTCACCGACGTGCAGCACACCGACCTCGGTGCCCGCCTTCGCCGAGTGCGGGACGGCCTTGCCCTTGTCCTCGTCGAGCATCAGCTTGACGGTCAGACCGGACCAGCCCACCGCGGAGACGTCCTTGGTGGCGACGACCGGGGTCGTACCGCCCAGACCGTCGTCGACCTGGCCGACGACGTCGCCCTTCTTCACGATCGTCTTCGCGGTCAGCGCGCCCTGGCCTGCCTCGATGAGCTTGCGGGTGACGCCGGTGACCTCGTCGATGTTGGCGACGCCGTTCTTGCCGTACTGGCCGAGGGCGGCACCGATGATCGTCTGCGTCTTGCCGCCGACCTTCTTCTCCGCGGCGAAGAGGATGTTGCCGCCGGCCGCGGTGGTCGTGCCGGTCTTGATGCCGATCGCGACGGTCGGGACGAGGCCGAAGAAGTTGTTCTGCTTGTCGCCGTTGAGGTCCTTGTAGCTGGGCAGGCGGGAGATCTCGTTGAAGACCGGGTTCTCCATCGCGGCACGGCCGAGCTTCACGAGGTCCTCGGCGGTGGAGACGGTCGTCTTGTCGAGGCCGCTGGGGTCCGTGTAGCGGGTGTTCTTCATGCCCAGCTCCTTGGCGGTCTTGTTCATCTTCTCGACGAACGCGTCCTCGGAGCCGCTCTTGGTGTCCCACCGGGCGAGCAGCTTGGCGATGTTGTTCGCGGACGGCAGCATGACCGCCTGCAGCGCCTCGTACTCGGTGATCTTCTGGCCCTCGGTGACCTTCACGACGGACTCGTTCTCCGCCTTGCCGGTCTCGTAGTGCTTCTGCGCGGCGGCGTCGACCGGGATCTTCGGGCCGCTGTCGCCGCCCCTCTTCAGCGGGTGGTCGCGCAGGATCAGGTAGACCGTCATGACCTTGGCGATGCTGGCGATCGGCACGGGCTTCTGGGCGCCCGACGTACCGAACGAGCCGATGCCGTTGACGTCCATCGCGGCCTGGCCCTGGCCCGGCCACGGCAGGGACGGCTTGCCGCCCTCGAAGGAGACGGTCTCCTGCGCGGTGAGCTTCAGCGTGGGCGTCGGCAGCGGCCGTACGGCCTGTACGACTGCAAAGACGACGATCATGAGCAGGACCAGCGGCGTCCAGATCTTGACCCGGCGCACCGCGGTGCGGGTCCGCGTCTCGGGCGGCGCCGGGGTGTTCGTCAGCTCGGCGAGCAGGTCGATCGGCGGCTTGGGCGGCAGGGGCTGCTGGGTGGTCCGCTCTATCGGCGGGGGCGCCTGGGGGGTGGGCGGGGCGGGCTTGGACGCGGCGCCGGAGGCCGGTGCGGCGGCCGATGCGGCGGTGGCGCCCTTCGGGGCGGCCTTCGGGCCAGTCTTCGGGGCGGCCTTCGCGTCCGGCTTGGGCTCGTCGCCGGGGGTGGCCTTGGGGGCCGGTTTGGCGGACGGCTCGTCGAGGGGCTTCAGCGCGACGAACTTGCTGGTCCGCTCGGCGTCCGTCTCGGACGTGGGCTTGGGCTTAGGCTCGGGCTTGGGCTTTGCAGTGCCCTTTGCGTTCTTGTGGTCGCCCAGCTTGAGCATGGTGGTGGGCTGGTCGACGCTCTTGCCGGGCTTCTTCTCGGGCTTCTCCTCGGGCGCCTTGGCGGCATCCTCCGGAGACGGCATCTTGAAGACGGCAGTGGCCTGGTCGATACCGGTTTCGGTGCTGGTGGACTTGTTGTCGTCCTTGGCGGGGGCGTCGTCCTTGGCAGGGGCGTCGTCGCTGTCGGCGGCCGGAGCGTCTTCGCTCTTCGCGGAAGCGTCGTCGTCCTCGGCGGCCGGGGCGTCCTCGTCCCTCGCCTCGCCCCCGGCTTCGTCCTCGCCCTCGCCCTTGCCCTCGGCGTCGGCCTCGGCCTCGGCTTCCGCAGAAGCGTCACTGCCGGTCGAGGGCTCTTTCCCGGCCGATTCCCCGCCTTCGGGTGTCACCTCAGGTGTCTCCTCAGGCGCCTCCTCGGGCGTTTCCTCGTCCGAGGTCGCGACCCACGCCGCCACCGCGTCCCGCAGCCGCGCGTCGCCGCCCGCCTCGCCCTTGGGGCCAGGCTCGGGCTCCGGCTCGGGCTCAGGCTCCGCCTCGGGCTCGGGCTCGGAACCAGCCGCCTTCCCTGCGACGTCCTTCGTCGAGAAGACCGCGGTCGCGTTGTCCTCCCGAACCTCCGGCGTCTCGCGGGTCATCGCGAGACGCGGGTCTCGTTCCTCCGGCGCCGACTCAGAAGAATCCGCCGCAGTCGGGTTCCCCGACGACTTCCGCTGCTTCGACCTGTCGGGGGTCTCGCCCGCCACCGATGCCTCCTCGTACGCCATGCCGTATGCCGATGCTGAATGCTGACCGTGTACTGACCGTGCGCCAAACCGGGCCGGACCCCACTGTCCGAACCGTGTACCAGTGTCCTGTGTGAGGGCTTAACCCCCGTGGTAGACGAGAACGACATACCTACTGGTTCCCGTACATCCCGCCCACGCGCTCTCGACAGACCAATGTGAGAGGGGTCACCCTGTCATTCATCCACGCGGGGAGGCATGGATGGGCAGGAGCCGCAGAACAATTCCGGAGGAGCTTCTGCTGCTCGCTTTGGACCCGACAACGGGCACCACAGCGCAGCCGCAGTCGCTCGACCTCGGTCTGGCCGGAGCACAGCTAGTGGAGCTGGCGCTGGCCGGACGGATAGCCCCAGACGGGGATCGTATCGCCGTGGTGATGCCACGGCCGACCGGAGATCCGACTCTGGACTCCGCACTGGAACTGCTGCGCAGGCGCGGCAGCCCGGTTCGGGCGGTCCACTGGATCGGCGGGCCCCGACTGGGGCTCCGCCAGACGTACCTCTCGCACCTGGAGCGGTGCGGCATGGTTCATGCCGTGGCGGGCCAGATGTGCGGGGTACTGCCGACGACTCGCTACCAAGCGACGGAGACGGCCATCAGCCGGGAAATCAGGTCCCGGCTCGATTCGGCGATCCGCACCGGCGTACCGCCGGACCCGCGGACCGCCGCGCTCGCCGCACTGGCCCACGCGGTCGGTCTCGGCAAGCATCTGTACCCCGGGAACGAGGGGCGTTCATCGCGCTCCCGGCTCCGGGACCTGATCAGGCACGACCCGATGGGCGGCCTCGTGGCGCACGCCGTGATGGACGTCCAGAACGGCGTGGCGGCACAGCCGCGTCGCAGCGCCGCACCGGCGGGCCCCACGGGGCCGGGCGGTGGGCGGCAGCCGGCCAGGGCGACAGCGGACCCCGGCGGGGTTCCTCTGCAACCGCGCCGCGGAACCATGGCACGCGCCGTCGCTCACTGAGCACAGCACGGCCCGCACCACCATCACGTAACCGCTCAGCACCACCGCACCAGCGCCGCGCCGCAGTCCCCAGACCCGGTTCGGGAGCCGCTGGGCCGCGCGGGGAAGCGATACCGGAGGACGGACTACGCCCCCTCGGTACCGCCGCCCCGCGCGGCCGCATATCCGCTGTTTCCCAGCGGTGTCAGCCCAGTTGGTGGCACTCTGCTGAGCAGTAGATACGCAAAGTAGAGGCATGCAAGCCGGAGGTGCGCGTCCCGTGGCGTCCAATGTCAATCCCACTGTCAGGCGACGCCGGTTGGGCCAGGAGCTCCGTCGGCTCCGCGAGCTCAAGGGCATGACGGCCGAGGAGGTCGCCGAGCGCCTGCTGGTCTCGCAGTCGAAGATCAGCCGCCTCGAGAACGGCCGCCGCTCGATCAGCCAGCGCGACGTCCGCGACCTCTGCGGCGTCTACGAGGTCGAGGACCACCGCGTCGTCGACTCGCTCATGCAGATGGCCAAGGACTCCCGCCAGCAGGGCTGGTGGCACTCCTTCGGCGACATCCCGTACAGCGTGTACATCGGCCTGGAGACGGACGCGGCGTCCCTGCGCGTGTACGACCCGCAGGTCGTCCCCGGCCTGCTGCAGACCCGCGCGTACGCCGAGGCGCTCATCACCGGCGCGCTCCCGGAGACCACGCCGACCGACATCGAGAAGCGCGTCCAGGTGCGCATGCGCCGCCAGGACCGCGTGGCGGCGACGGACAGCCCGCTGCGCCTGTGGACCGTGCTCGACGAATCGGCGCTGCGCCGTGTCGTCGGCTCCCGGCACCTCATGCGCGACCAGCTCGAGCACCTCGTCGAGCAGTCCCAGCTGCCGCACGTGACGGTCCAGGTGATCCCCTTCGAGATGGGCGCGCACCCGGGGCTCAACGGTCAGTACGCGATCCTGGAGTTCCCCGACGCGGCCGACTCCAGCGTGGTCTACATCGAAGGTGTCACGAGCGACCTGTATCTGGAAAAAGCGAATGATGTCCAGCAATACAGCGTCATGTACGAGCACTTGCGGGCTCAGGCGCTCAACGTGGAGCAGTCCAGACAGCTCATCGCGGACATCGCGAAGGACTACGCACGCTGAACGACGGACGTACCGACGGACGTACCGACGGACGTGCCGACGGACGTGCCCGCGTGAAAGCGGCGCACGGTACACCCTCGCCGCATCGTCGCGGAAGACCCACCTGGAATATGCCATCCGGTTGAGTGAACGATCCCTTCACGCCACGATGTTGGCGAGTAGCGTCGTTCACGCCATCGAGCAAGAACGTTGGCGCTACCGCAGCAATGCGGCGACAGCAACTCAACAACTGGAAAAAACCGGAGCGAACATGGCAATTCAGCAAGGTGCTTCGCACACGTGGGTCAAGTCCTCCTACTCCACGGGGAACGGCGCGTGCGTCGAAGTCAAGTCGCCCGTGCGGCGCGGGATTTCGGTGCGCGACTCCAAGGTCGCCGAGGGCCCGGTCCTCGCCTTCCCCGCCGAGTCGTGGAACGCGTTCGTCAGCGAGGTGAGCAGGGGGGCTGCCGACCTAGCGTGAGACCGCAGCGCCCACAGCGCATACCGGCAGCGGACACAACCGCAACAACCGCAACAACACCGCATAAGCACCGCATGAGCACCACCGTAGGAGCCCTCTCGACTGGCCCGCCGTCCCGGCCGAGGGGGCTCGGCCCCCGTGCGGACCGTCGCCCCTGCCCGGACCGTCAGCGCAGCGCGTCGACGTACTGGTCCGTGCCCGGCACCGTGGGAACGAACGGCGCCACCAGCTCCACCCGCCCGAGTCCCGACTCCGCCACGGCCTCCTCCCGCCCGGCGAACCATGCCTCCCAGCAGTCCCGCGGGTCCTCCTGGAGGAACCAGAGCAGGGTCAGGCGGGTGTCCACGCCCTCGACCTGCTTCACATACGTCATCCGGTCCCCCGGCAGCGGCGTCGGACGGAACAGCGTGACCATCGCGGCGGGCGAGCCGGTGAGGGTGCGCGGCAGATGCCGGGCGCGCAGCCACTCCAGGAGCTCGGCCCGCCGCTGCGGCCCCTCGGCGTCGATGACCTCCAGGACCAGGCCCTTGTACGGGTGGTCGAGCGCGTGGAAGTCGCGCGGGCCCGCCGCGCCGTCCCGGTAGACGGTCGCCTCGTGGTCCTGGAAGGCGGTGAAGACGTGGGTCCGGTCCTGGTAGACGCGGGCGTCCCGGTTGAGCCGCTTGTTGATGCCGACGGTCCACTTCATGTGGTCGTCGTAGCGCCCTTCCGTCACCCAGTACGTGGAGAGGTAGCACCCCGCGGTGACCGGCTCGGCGACCGCGGACTTGGCTGGGTAGCGCAGGAGCTGGAGTTCGCGCGTGGCCACCCAGCGGCGCCCCGCGAACATCCAGGGCATGGCCATCGCACCGGCGTAGTAGTGGTCGTCCTCGTACCAGCGGTTGTACGCGTACTCGTGCCCGGGGTGCGGTTCGACCATGGTGATCAGGGCGTGCCCCGGGTGTACTCCGTAGGGCCCGACGGCGGCCAGCTCGGCGTAGACGTCGCTGCGGGTGTCCTCGCTCATGCTTCTCCCCTGCCTCCCTCTTCCTTCCTCCGGTGGACGCCCATACTCTGACGCCCCGTCAGCCAAACTGCCAGAGCCGGGAGGCGCCCCATGGAGTCGTCGCTCCTCGAGTCAAAGACCGTCGTCGTCTCGGGCGTCGGCGCCGGGCTCGGCCACCAGGTCGCGGCGGCCGTCGTGCGCGACGGCGGGCACGCCGTCCTCGGGGCGCGCACGGAGGCGAACCTCGCCAAGACGGCCGCCGAGATCGACCCCGAAGGCACCCGCACCGCCTACCTGCCCACCGACATCACCGACGAGCGGCAGTGCCGGGCCCTCGCCGAGCTCGCCCGCGAGCGCTTCGGCGGCATCGACGCGGTCGTCCATGTCGCCGCCTGGGACAGCCACTTCGGCGGCGTGGAGGACGCGGACTTCACGACCTGGCAGCAGGTGATCGACGTCAATCTCCTGGGCACCCTGCGCATGACGCGCGCCTGTCTGCCCGCGCTCAGGGAGCGCCGGGGCGGTTCGGTGGTCTTCATCGGCACACAGTCGGCGGTCGCGTCGCCCTCGCAGGTGCGGCAGGCCGCGTACGCGGCGTCGAAGGGCGCGCTGACCTCGGCGATGTACTCGCTCGCGCACGAGCTGGGCCCGGACCGGATCCGGGTCAACACCGTGCTGCCGGGCTGGATGTGGGGGCCGCCGGTCGCGGCGTACGTGCAGTTCACGGCGGACTCGGAAGGCGTGCCCGAGGAGGAGGTGCGGGGCCGCCTCACCGAGCGCATGGCTCTGCCGGATCTGGCGACGGACGGGGACGTGGCGGACGCGGTGGTGTTCCTCGCGTCCGACCGGGCCCGCGCCATCACCGGGCAGTCGCTCTTGGTCAACGCCGGTGAGCTCATGAGGTAGTTGGTTGGCCGTGCGGCCGCCGTGGCTGGTCGCGCAGTTCCCCGCGCCCCTTGAAGGGGCGCTTTTTTGTTCCCCGAACCAGAATCCCGCTGGTCATGTATGTGAACACAAGTCAGTTAAGCGAACGAATTTACTTGCTCTTGACCTTGCGGGCGGTTGTCGGCGGGCTGTGGCCGAACCCACGATGAGCGGGCGCTTCCGGGCCGTTCCCGGCCCCTCCGGCCCCTCCGGCCGGTTCTGGCGAAGTGCGAGCCAGCTATGCGCAGTTCACCAGGCGGACCCCTGGAGGGCCATATGAACAGTCTCGACTGGGCCGTGCTCATCGGCTACTTCGGCGTGATGGTCGCGATCGGCCTGTGGTCCCACAAGCGGGTCGACAACGTCAGCGACTTCTTCACCGCCGGCGGCAAGATGCCCTGGTGGCTCTCCGGCATCTCGCACCACATGTCCGGCTACAGCGCCGTGATGTTCACCGGCTACGCGGGCATCGCGTACACCTACGGCGTGACGTCCTTCGTCACCTGGTCCTTCCCCATCGCGCTCGGCATCGCCATCGGCGCCCGGCTCTTCGCCCCCCGCATCAACCGGCTCCGCTCCCGGCTGCACGTGGCCTCACCTCTGGAGTACCTGAAGAGCCGCTACAACCTGGGCACCCAGCAGGCCCTCGCCTGGTCCGGCATGCTCCTCAAGATCGTGGACGTCGGCGCCAAGTGGGCGGCGATCTCCACCCTGTTGTCCGTCTTCACCGGCGTCTCCCTCAACCAGGGCATCCTGATCACCGGCGTGATCACGGCGATCTACTGCACGATCGGCGGGCTGTGGGCCGACGCGCTGACCGAGCTCGGCCAGTTCATCATCCAACTCCTCGCCGGTGTCGCCATGTTCGTGGCGGTCGTCTCCAAGCTCGGCCCGCACGGCGGCTTCTTCGGCGTCTGGGACGAGCCGGAACTCGCGGGCCACGGCAAACCGCTCGTCGGCCCCTACGGCACGGTCTTCCTGCTCGCCTTCCTCTTCATCAAGCTCTTCGAGTACAACGGCGGCATGCTCAACCAGGCCCAGCGCTACATGGCGACCGCCAACGCCAAGGAGGCCGCGCGCTCCGCGAAGCTCTCCGCGATCCTGTGGCTGGTCTGGCCGGTCGTGCTGTTCTTCCCCATGTGGATGTCGCCGCTCCTCGTCGACGCGAAGAAGCCCGACGGCTCGGACGCGTACGCCCTGATGACCGAACAGCTCCTTCCGCACGGCCTGTTGGGCCTGGTCATCGTCGGCTTCTTCTCGCACACCATGGCCATGTGCTCCTCCGACGCCAACGCGATAGCGGCGGTGTTCACGCGGGACGTGGCACCGGCGTTCTCCGCGAAGGCGCGGGCCTGGACGGAGCGGAAGGGCCTGATCGCGGCCCGCTTGACCACGGTGATCTTCCTGGGGCTCTCCATGGCGGTCGCCACGCAGGTGAACTCCCCCACGTTCAAGGACATCATCACGGTCGTCATCAAGTGGGTCGCCGGTCTGATGGGGCCGATCGCGATCCCGATGATGCTGGGCCTGCTGCGTACGTTCAGGAAGTCCGGGCCGACCGCGGCGCTGACCAGCTGGGGGCTCGGGCTCTTCGCCTTCTACCTGGTCAACTACCCGATCGACGACGCGATCGAGGGCGGTGTCGCGCTCCAGTACCAGGTGTCGATCCCGCTGGCCGTCTCGCTCGTCCTCTACATCGTCATCGGCTGGGTGAAGCCGGAGGACACGCCGGAGCGGGACGCGCTCATCGAGCGCATCAATACGGACGACGACGGGTCAGCCGGGGCGGCTCCTATGCGAGTGGGGGTGCCCCGTCAGGGGCGCGGGGAACTGCGCGAGCAACCGTAGAAGAGCCGCAGTCGCGTCTGCCGGGATCCCCGCAGACG